>CAZXHQ010000055.1:0-12036 GCA_964640145.1 uncultured Rhodothermales bacterium
CTAAAAACAAGTGGAACGTTCGGGCGTGTCAGACCTGCCTTAACGAACGGCTCCGCCCGAAAAGATTGACTTGGACGTCCGGACGCCGTAATTTCCCAGGCTTGCGATGCAGGCGGCGGCACTGGGTGCGCGGCGCCCGGCCTGCTCGTGGCGCTGCTGCATTATCAATTATCAGCGGTCGTCGTCCACCGCTACGGGCCGAGGTCGGCTTCAGGGCGCGCGAGGCGGGACGCGGGGCCCTTCACCGGGGCAGGACCGGGGCACGCCTTATCAAGATACGGGAAAGATAGAGACTTTTAGTCATGGACGCGAACAGCTTCAAGACATATTCGGCGAAGCCCGGCGAGGTCGAGCGCAACTGGTACGTCGTCGATGCGGAGAATCAGGTGGTGGGCCGCCTGGCCTCGCAGGTCGCCTCGATCCTGCGCGGCAAGCACAAGCCCCAGTTTACGCCGCACATCGACACGGGCGACTTCGTCGTCGTCGTGAATGCCGAAAAGGTCCGTTTCACTGGCGGCAAGGAAACGAAGAAGACGTATTTCCGGTACAGCGGTTATCCGGGCGGCGAGCGCACGACCACGCCGGAGGAGATGCGGGAGCGTAAGCCTGACTTCATCGTGCGCAACGCCGTAAAGGGCATGATGCCCAAGGGCCCCCTCGGTCGGCAGATGCTCAGGAAGCTCAAGATCTACATCGGGCCGGATCATCCGCACGCGGCGCAGCAGCCAAAAGAACTGACGGTTTCATAATCAGCGTAACTACGAGCTCTTCGTTACATGGCAGGACCGACTCAATACAATGGCGTAGGCCGTCGCAAGACGTCGACCGCGCGCGTTTATCTCCGCGCCGGCGACGGGACGGTGACCATCAATCATCGCCCCTCCGACGAATACTTTCCGCTCGACTGGCGGCGCAAGACGATCAGCCAGCCCTTCGAGGTGACCGACACGATCGGCAAGTTCGACGTGCTGGTCAATGCAAAAGGGGGGGGGCTGACCGGTCAGGTCGAGGCCATCCGCCTCGGGATCGCCCGCGCGCTCGTCCAGTTCGACGAGGAGCTGAAGAAACCGCTCCGCGACGCCGGCTTCCTGACGCGGGACGACCGCATGGTCGAGCGCAAGAAGTACGGCCAGCCGAAGGCACGCAAACGCTTCCAGTTCAGTAAGCGATAGAACGATAGAACGGTTAAAGGTTAAAGGTTAAAGGTTAAAGGTTGAAAGTTGGGTTGAGGGTTCGGGCGAACCAACCTTCAACCTTCAACCCAACTTTCAACCTTCAACCTTCAACCTTCAACCCCAAAAAACACATACCGCCCGACATGCGGTGGGTTGGCCGCCTGGCGGTCTGGCTGCATGGGAGACGGCGGTAGCGGCAAAAACCCGACTATCCACACGTATCCATGAGTGAAGTAGAAACGGCTGCGGCCGCCGAAGCCGGCGAAGCCACGCAGCAGGAAATCGAATCCGGGCAGCAGTCCGGCCACCGCGCCTCCATCGAACAGCTCCTGAAGGCGGGCACGCACTTCGGACACCTCACCTCCCGCTGGAATCCGAGGATGAAGGAGTTCATCTTCATGGAGCGTAACAACATCCACATCATCGACCTGATGCAGACGCAGGTGATGCTGGATGCGGCCGCGGAAGCCTCCGCGCGCTTCGCGCGCCTGGGCAAGCGCGTGCTCTTCGTGGGCACCAAGAAGCAGGCGAAGGACATCGTCCGCAAATACGCCGAGGAGTGCGGTTCACCGTACGTCGTCGAACGCTGGCTCGGCGGCACGCTGACCAACTTTCAGACCATCCGCCGGAGCATTCGCCGGATGGAGGACCTGGCCAAGTTTGAGGAAGACGAAGCCTTCCAGGAGCTCAAGAAAAAGGAGCGCCTCATGCACATGCGCGAGCGCGAGAAGCTCGAGAAGGTGCTCAGCGGCATCGCAGAAATGCCCCGTCTTCCCGGCGCGATCTTCGTGGTGGACATCAACCGAGAGCATATCGCGGTGGACGAAGCCCGGAAGCTCGACATCCCCATCATCGGAATCGTGGATACCAACACGGATCCGGGGCTCGTCGACTATCCGATCCCGGCCAACGACGACGCGCTCAAATCCATTGAGCTCGTCACCGCGATCATCGCCGGCGCCGTCGCCGAGGGCAAGCGGGCCAAGGAAGTTCAGGAAGCCAGTGACGCGGCGAAGAAGCAGAAGAAGGAGTCCACGTAGGACGGGTCTCCGAGCGCACGCCGCATCAGGCAGCGACGAACGAAAAGGGACACTTCATTCATAATCAGTTATGGCTATTTCAGCAAAGGACGTCAAGCGGCTCCGCGACATGACCGGTGTCGGGATGATGGACTGCAAGAAGGCGCTCGAAGAGGCGAAGGGCGACTTCGATGCGGCGGTCGAGCTGCTCCGGAAGAAAGGACAGAAAGTGGCCGCCAAGCGCGCCGACCGCGAAGCGAACGAGGGCCTCGTCGTCGCCTCGCTGTCGGACGACGAAAAGAAGGGCGCACTGGCCGAGATCAACTGCGAGACCGATTTCGTGGCCCGCAACGACGATTTCGAACGGTTCACCGACCGGATCGCCCAGCTCGTCCTCGCGAAGGAGCCGGACGACCTCGACGCCCTCCTTGCTTTAGGGTTCGACGGTGGCAAGACGGTCGAGCAGGCCCTCGTCGAGCTCACCGGCAAGATCGGTGAGAAAATCGAGATCCGCCGCTTCGCCGTCCTGACGAGTGAGGGCGGGCGCATCGTCTCCTATATACACCCCGGTTCCCGGCTTGGCGTGCTCGTAGACATGCAGGGGAACGGCCAGCTCGTGGAGGCCGGTACCGACGTCGCCATGCAGGTGGCGGCCATGAACCCTATCGCCACGACGACAGACGACGTGCCGGACGAGCTCAAGGAAAAGGAACTCGACATCGCTCGCGAGGCCGCCAAGAACGAAGGCAAGCCCGAGCACATCATCGACCGGATCGCTGAGGACAAGCTGGAACGCTACTTCAAGGACCACGTTCTCCTCGAGCAGCCCTTCGTCAAGGATTCGTCCATGACCGTCAAGGAAATGCTCAGCGACGCCGGCGTCGACATCCGCCGATTCGTACGCTATGCCCTCGGTGAGTGAGCACGCGCCGTACGACCGAATAAAGGGGCACGCCGGCATTCCGGCGATGCCCCCTTTTTTTGGGCGGCCGTGAAGCTTTCGACCGGTGAGGGGCCGTAATTGAATTCATCGAGCCCGCGCAGTAGCTTCCCGTACCCCTCTCACGACCGATCCTAATGACCATGCCGAACGACGCACCCCGAGCCAGGCCCGAGCGCGTCCTTCTCAAATTGAGCGGCGAGGCCCTCCTCGGTGCTCAGCAATACGGCATCGATCAGGGCGTACTGGGCGCCTACGCGAAGGAAATTGCCGAAATTCTCGAAGACGGCATACAGATCGCGATTGTGATCGGCGGAGGCAATATCTTTCGCGGCACGAGCGACGCAAGCGCCGGGATGACCCGTGCGCACGCCGACTACATGGGCATGCTCGCTACGATGATCAATGCCATGGCGCTGCAGGACGCGCTCGAGCAAATCGGGCTCCAGTCCCGGCTCCAATCGAGCATTAAGATGGAGGAGATCGCCGAGCCGTTCATCCGAAGGCGTGCGATCCGGCATCTCGAGAAAGGCCGTGTGGTCATCTTCGGTGCCGGAACGGGCAATCCGTATTTTACGACGGATACGGCCGCGGCCCTACGAGCGCTGGAGATCGAAGCGGACGTGCTGCTGAAAGGTACGCGGGTGGACGGCGTCTTCACGGCGGATCCGGAGAAGGACCCGTCGGCGCGCCGGTTCGACAACATCAACGGCAGCGAAGCCATCCGAAACGACCTGCGCGTTATGGATATGACCGCCTTCACGCTCTGCCGTGAGTCCGGACTGCCGATCATCGTCTTTAACATGAACGAGCCGGGAAACCTGCGGCGCATCGTACGCGGCGAGCAGGTCGGCACGCTCGTTACCTGGGATGAAGAGGCTGCGGCCGTGTAAACCGTTCCCCTCGAGAGGCTCTACCAACCTATTCTTTGACCCCGACACCGACCATGGTTGACCCGCATATCAAAGAGCTGCTCAGTGAGGCCGAAGACCACATGGGAAAGAGCATGGAGTGGCTCCGGCAGGAGCTCAACAGCATTCGGGCAGGTCGGGCTTCGCCTTCGATGGTCGAGAACGTCCGCATCGAATATTATGGGTCGCAGACGCCGCTGAATCAGATCGCCAGTATCAGCGCACCCCAGCCCGATCTCATCATCGTGCAGCCCTGGGACCGCTCCGCGCTCGAGGCTGTCGAGAAGGGGATCATGGTCGCGAACATGGGACTCAACCCCTCGAACGACGGTACGCTAATCCGTATTCCGGTGCCGCCGCTGTCGGAGGAGCGGCGCAGGGATCTCGTAAAGACGGCTAAGGGCCGGGGTGAAGAAGCCAAGATCGGCATCCGCAACATCCGGCGTGACATCAAGGACCGGATCAAGAAAGTTGCCGAGGAGGAGCATATCTCCGAGGACATGGAATACGAGGGGGAAGAGCGGCTGCAGGAGATTACCGACCACTATACCGAAGCCGTCGATAAGCTGATCGAGCGCAAGGAGGGAGAGATCATGGAGGTCTAGCCCCATCCCTCCTGCCGCGCGGGCGGCGTTAGATCAAAATTCTTGAACCAAGCAGAGCGGATCCGGTACAGATAAGCGGCCGTTTTTTTCCGGAGAGGTGCCCGAGCGGTCGAAGGGGCTCGCCTGGAAAGCGAGTGTACCGTTCACGCGGTACCGTGGGTTCGAATCCCACCCTCTCCGCCAGCGTCCATTCGACGGTTTTGGCGGTCTGACGGTCGTCTTCGCGGAGCCGCACGCGGTAGCCTGGCCAACCGTCCTTCCGCCTAATCGTCCCGATACAATGATTGACAGCATGACCGGCTTCGGCCGGGGAGAGGCGACCGTCGATCACGCCTCCGCGACGGTCGAGCTCCGTTCGGTAAACAACCGGTTCTGCGAGGTCTCCGTCCGGCTCCCGCGCACCCTCGGCGAGCGCGAGTCCCAGGTGCAGGCCCGCATCAAGAAGCACTTCTCCCGGGGCCGCATCAGCGTGCAGGTCCAGGTGGAGACGTCCCTGGAAGACGTCCTCCCCATACGGGTGAATCCGGAGGGGGTGCACGCCTACGTGTCGCTGCTCAATCAGCTTCGCGAGACGGCCGGGATCACGGCGCCCGTTCGTCTCGAGCATCTCCTGAACTACTCCGACATCTTCACCACCGCGGAGCCTCCGGAGCACGAGGCGGAAACGATGTGGAAGGCCGTGGAACAGGCGCTCGACCAGGGCATCGACGAGCTGCGGCGGATGCGCCGGCAAGAGGGAAGTGCGCTACTGGCGGATCTAGAGCAGCGCATCGACGCCATCGGCAGGCTGCTGCACCGCGTCGAAGAGCGCGCGCCGAACCGCGTGGAGGAAGCTCGCGACCGGCTTGCTCAGCGCCTTCGCGAGATCCTCGAGGATGAACGTGTCGATCGCGACCGCCTCGAACTGGAAATCGCGCTGGTCGCCGACCGCCTCGACATTACAGAAGAATGCGTCCGGCTGCGCTCGCACCTGGAAATGTTTCGGCAGGCATTGAACAGCGAGAATCCGGAAGGCCGCAAGCTCAACTTCATCTCGCAGGAGATTAACCGCGAGGTGAACACCATCGGTGCGAAGGCGAACGACTCGGAGATCGCCCACACCGCCGTCGAGATGAAAGACGAGCTCGAGAAGATTCGCGAACAGGTCCAGAACGTGGAATGAGCCGCCGACGCCCCCGCATCGTCGTGCTGACGGCACCGAGCGGATCGGGGAAAACGACGATCGCGGAACGGGTCATGAAGGCATTGCCCCAGCTCCGCTTTTCCGTCTCCGCCACGACGCGCGAAAAGAGGCCTGGGGAGGAAAACGGTGTACACTACCACTTCGTCACGCCCCATCGCTTTCACGAGCTCGTGGAAGAGGGAGAAATGCTCGAGTATGAGGAGGTCTATCCCGGGCGTTTTTACGGCACGCTTCGGTCGGAACTCGACCGGTCGGCCGACGACGGACCGGTTCTGCTCGACATCGACGTTCGCGGCGCTCTGAACGTCAAACGCTTCTACGGAGACGATGCCCTCATCGTGTTCATCCGTCCTCCCTCGGAAGAGGAGCTCGCGCGGCGGCTTCGGGGCCGAGCGACCGAAGACGAGCGGACCCTTCGCGTCCGGCTCGAGCGCGCCCGCAAGGAGCTGACCTTCGTGGGCGAGGCGGATGCCGTCGTCGAGAACGACGAGCTCGAGGAAGCGGTCGCGGAAACATTGCGCGTGATCCGCCAGTTTCTTGACACCTGAGTACTTCAGGTCGCAAATAGGCTCACCTAGGAGTGCCGCTGCATCACGCTCGTCGGCGCGTAGCGGAGCACGCGCACCGACCCTCCTAGGACGACCGTATTTCCGAGCTGACGTACCGAGCAGCGATTTCCACCGTTTTACTTCGAACAGATACAGGTTTGCGTCCATGGGAATGCGGACGATCGACGTCGATCAATTCACGACGCAATGCGACAATATCTACGAGGCCGTCGTGGTGCTCTCGAAGCGTGCCCGGCAGGTGGCCGCGAAGCAGAAGGCGGAACTGGACGAGAAGCTGTCTTATTATGAAGGCTTCTCCTCCGACATGGAGAACCTGCGCATGCAGGAAGAGCAGGCGCGCGTCTCACTCGACTATGAAACCCATCCCAAACCGCCCGAAGTAGCCATCCAGGAGCTTCTCAACAACGAGATCTACTTCCGGAATCCGAACGAAGAGGGCTGAGGCGGCTCGAGCCCCGACCTTATTTGTACGATGAGAATCCGGTCGAGCCGGATTTTCTCCGTTTGAGCTGTCTTCGTACGTCATTTCGCAGGTACGCTCACGGACGGTAAGGGTCGGTGCGCCTGCTCCGCCCGTCGGGCCGACGAGACGTCGGACGCTGACGCGAGCACATAGCGGAGCCATAGCGCGGAGGCGGGACGCGAAGTGCGATTCAAGCGGTACTCTGATGGTAGCGTACCCGCCAATGGATGTGCCCTGGCGCCTTGGTTCCCGACAGAGCGCGGCTAACCGATCGAAGCCATGACGTCAAACGCACAGCATGCCGACCTGAAGGGACGGCGCATTCTGCTCGGCGTCACCGGCGGCATCGCGGCCTACAAGGCGGTGGAGCTGGTGCGTCTATTGAAGCAGGCCGGCGCCGACGTGCAGGTCCTGATGAGCCCCGCTGCATCGCGCTTCATCGCCCCGCTCACGCTCGGCACGGTCTCCGAGCGCCCCGTCCTCATCGAGGTGTTCCCGCACGACGAGGAGGGAGCCTGGACCAAGCACATCAGTCTGGGCCAGTGGGCGGACCTGTTCGTCGTGGCTCCGGCTACCGCGCAGACGATTGCAAAGCTCGCATACGGCTTCAGCGACAACATGCTGACGGCCACGGCGCTGGCGGCCCGTTGCCCGCTGCTCGTCTGCCCCGCCATGGATCACGACATGTTCGTCCACCCGGCCACGCAGCGTAACATCGAACAGCTGTCTACGTTCGGGTATGCGGTGATGCCGCCCGCATACGGATCGCTGGCGAGCGGTCTCGTGGGCCAGGGGCGGCTGCCGGAGCCCGTCGACATACGGACGCAGGTCGCCGAGATGCTGAACGGCGGCGCTGAGGATTCGCTGCGCGGGAAGTGGGTGCTGGTCACGGCCGGGCCTACGCGCGAGTACATCGATCCGGTCCGCTTCATCAGCAACCCTTCTTCCGGCAAGATGGGCTACGCCGTCGCACAGGCGGCGGCACGGCGGGGCGCGCGGGTTACGCTCGTCAGCGGCCCAACGAGCCTCGAGGTGCCGCACGGCGTCGAGCACGTCGCCGTCGAGACGGCCGGCCAGATGTACGAGACCGTGATGGCGCGGCGCGATGCCGACGTCATCGTCATGGCCGCGGCCGTTGCTGACTACGCGCCGGTGGAGACATCCAGCCGAAAAATCGAGAAGGGCGAGGGCGAGACCACCCTGCAGCTGCGGCGAACGCGCGACATCCTCCGCGAGCTCGGCGCCCGGCGGTCCGACGAGCAGATCCTCATCGGCTTTGCGATGGAAACCGATCCCGGCCTGGCGCGCGCGCGCCGGAAGCTCGAAGAGAAGAGGCTCGACTGGATCGTCCTCAATACGATCACGGAGGAAGAGGCGGGCTTTGCCGTCGATACGAATCGCGTAACGCTCCTGAGCCGCAGCGGCGAGAAGGAGGAGCTTCCGCTCATGAGCAAGCAGCGCGTTGCCGAAGCTCTTCTCGATCACATCAGTTCCGAAAGCACGAAGCCGGCGGCCTGACAGACTGCTGTCACCGCACACCTCTTTTTTGTCCACATGTCGTGGACAACCCCTGTTGACAATTCGTGCACAACGAGGCCGACCCGGGACTTGTGGATCGGGTCCGGTGCCGATAGCTTTCATTTTGGATACCATCCACGCGGTGCATGCGGCGCCTTCTTAGCGAACTCAAGACGATTCTAGACTACGAACGGGCGTTGACCGGCCCTTTCGTCCCGCTTCCCGCGCGGCACGCACCGAAGGAGGAGCAAACCCACGCGCCCGACATGCCGCATCAAGACCTGTTCGGCAATCCCATCGACCTGGAAGAAGAACCCTCGCAGCGAGACGCCTCGCTCTCTCCGTACGAACGCATCCACGCGCTCATTCCGGAGGAGTCGCCACTCCGGGCCATGACCGCTCTCGAGGAGGTGGAAGCCTACGTGTGCGAGACGATGCTTTGTCCTCTCGACGAGACGCGGACGAATCCCGTCTTCGGCGTGGGCGACCCGCAGGCGGATCTGATGGTGATCGGCGAGGCGCCCGGAGCCGACGAGGATGCGAAGGGCGAGCCGTTCGTGGGGCGAGCCGGACAGCTTCTGACCAAGATTCTGCAGGCGATCGCGTTCGACCGGGAGGACGTCTATATAGCGAACATCCTCAAGAGCCGCCCGCCCAACAACCGCAATCCCCTGGCGGCGGAGGTCGAGGCGCACGTTCCCATCTTGTATAAGCAGATCGCGCTCATCCGGCCGAAGCTCCTTCTCTGCGTCGGCAAGACGTCGGCCACGACGCTGCTTGACAAGCGCAGCACGCTCGGCGCCCTCCGCCAGAAATTCCACGACTTCCACGGCCTGGAGGTGCTGGTGACGTACCATCCGGCCGCCCTCCTGCGCAATCCCAACTGGAAGCGCCCGACGTGGGACGACGTACAGCTGCTCCGCCAGCGGTTCGACGAGCTCGTCGAAGCCGCCGTCTGAGAACGCGCCGCACCGCGCACCCGTTTTAGCAATACCTTCTATGTCTGATCCCGAAGAAATGCAGGCTGCGGGACCGCCGGCGCCGAACGGGGACGTCCCCCGCGCCGATCCGCGCGAGATCCATCAGCGCGCCGGCCGCGTGCCGCCGCATGCCGGCGACGTCGAGCAGTCCGTGCTCGGCGCCATGCTGCTCGAGCGGGAGGCCATTCCCACGGCGATCGAGATCCTGACGGAGAAGTCGTTCTACAGCACGAAGCACCGCCGCATCTTTTCGGCGATGACGGCGCTGTTCGAGAAGAGCAACCCGGTCGATCTGATCACGCTTACGGAAGAGCTGCGGCGGCGGGAAGAGCTCGACGACATCGGCGGCGCCTATTACCTCACCGAGCTCACCACGCAGGTGGCCTCCGCCGCGAACGTGGAGTACCATGCGCGCATCATCGCCGAGAAGTACCTGCTGCGAGAGATGATCGAAACGATGACGGGGTTGGTGGGCGAGGCGTACGATCCATCCTCCGATGCCTTCGAGCTGCTCGATAAGGCCGAGTCCGAGATTTTTCAGATCTCCGACACCCAGATGCGCCGACCGGCCGCGTCGATGTCCGACGTTATCAAGACGACGCTGCAGCAGCTCGAGGCCATTCATGGTAAAGAGGGGGGCATCACGGGCGTGCCGAGCGGCTTCTCCCGGCTGGATAATTACACAAGCGGATGGCAGCGCTCGGATCTCATCATCGTGGCGGCCCGCCCCTCGATGGGTAAGACGGCCTTTTCGCTGACGTGCGCGCGCAATGCGGCTCTCCATCCTCAGAATCCCGCCGGCGTGGCCATCTTCTCGCTCGAAATGGGCGCAGAACAGCTCGCGCAGCGCCTGCTCACCTCCGAAGCCCGCATCGACGCGCAGGCCGCGCGGACTGGCCGCATGAAAGACCGGGACTGGCAGGCACTGGCCCGCGCAGCGGGCCGGCTCTCGGCCGCGCCGATCTACATCGACGATACGCCGGGCCTTTCCGTGCTGGAACTGCGCGCAAAGTGCCGGCGCCTGAAGGCAGAGCACGACATCGGATTGATCATCGTCGACTACCTGCAGCTCATGCAGGGTACGACGGGTAACCGGCAGGCGAACCGCGAACAGGAGATCGCACACATCAGCCGGTCGCTGAAGTCGCTGGCCAAGGAGATCGACGTGCCGGTCGTGGCGCTCTCGCAGCTCAGCCGCGCCGTCGAAAGCCGGGGAGGCGACAAGCGTCCGCAGCTGTCGGACCTGCGCGAAAGCGGATCGATCGAGCAGGACGCGGACGTGGTCTGCTTTATCTACCGCGCCGAACGCTACGGCATCACGGTCGATGAGAACGGCAACTCGACGGAGGGCCTCGCAGAGATCATCATCGGCAAGCAGCGCAACGGGCCGGTCGGCAGCGTTCAGCTCGCGTTCGTCGACCAGTACGCACGCTTCGAGAACCTGACGACGTACTACCGATCGCCGGGCGGAGGAGACGGCTTCTCTGCGCCGCCGCCGGGCGACGAGGACGCGCCGTTTTAAGTGTTTGCCGCCGCGACAGCCGGCGGCGCTCCCATCGTCCGCCTCGCCGGTCGGCAATGCCGCCGAATAAGGTCGGCCTTCCGCCGCGGCCGGCGCTCAGAAATCCGCACCCGTCGTATTCAGGCGCACGCGTGCCAGGAAGGGATCGGCCGTCATGTAGAGCGTCGAGCCGTCGTCGCCGAACGTGGTATTGGCGATGAGCTCTCCCGTAACGATCGTGCCGAGGTGCTCTCCCTCGGGCGTCAGGACGACCACGCCGCCGGGGCCCGTCGCGAAGAGGTTGCCGTTTACGTCGACGGCCATGCCGTCGAATCCGCCCCGCTTACCCTGCTCCCTAAGCTCCGTACCGTCGAAAAAAACGCGGCCGTCGGCGATCGTCCCGTTGGACTGCACGGCGTAGGCCATGATGACGGGGTTGTCCCCGCCCGAATTGGCCACGTAGAGCGTCTCTTCGTCCGGCGAGAACGCTATTCCGTTCGGGAAGCCCAGCTCGTCGGTGAGCAGCGTGACCGTGCCCTCGCCATCGACGCGGTAGACGCCGTTGAACGGCAGCTCCTTGACGGGACTCTCATTCAGTCCTTCGAGGCCGTACGGCGGGTCGGTGAAGTAGATGTCGCCGCCGGAGTGGACGGCCAGGTCATTCGGACTATTGAGCTGCCGGCCGTCGTACTCCGCCGCGATGACTTCGCGCGTATAGTTCGACGTGTCGAGGCGAGAAATCTGCCGGTTGCCGTGGTCGGCCATCAGCAGCCGGCCCTGCCCGTCGAGCATGAGTCCGTTCGTGCCCAGCTCGGCGCCGGCGGGATCGCTCCACATGTATCCGGCCGGTCGGAGGTAGGGCTGCAGCCCGCCGGCCTCGTCCCATCGATAAATGGTATTCCGGGGGATGTCCGAGAAGAGCACGTACTCGCCCCCGGGCACCCAGACGGGCCCTTCCGACCATTCGAACCCCTCGGCCACCTTCTCGATAACGGCATCGACCGGAACGAGGTCATCCAGCCGTTCATCCAGTCGTTCGATGCTGCCGATCTGTTCATACTCGACATCGGGCGATTCGACCTGAGGGGCCGGCGCTCCGCAACCGGCCAGTGCGACCGCCGCTATGACGGGGAGCGTGAAGCTGAGACGCATAGTCTTTGGTTTAAACGGTT
>CAZXHQ010000056.1:0-12010 GCA_964640145.1 uncultured Rhodothermales bacterium
CGTTCCAGCCCCTCTACGAATACCGGCCTTCCGGGATCGATTCGCACTGCATACGCAGGATCGCAGTGCCGAAAGTACCCTGGAATCGGAGCGCGGAGATCGCGTCCTTCGATGCGAGGCGCATCGCCGCCTTCATCGCGGCGGCGATTCGTGGGCAGACGGAGCTCAATCATGGCGGCGGCGACGGCGTTCTCGGCGAGACGGCGTCCGCCGGCGACTTCCTCATCCTTACACGGACGAAGAATCAGCTTCCGAACTACGCGGAGGCGCTTGAGGAGCACGGCATCCCGTTCGACATCGTCGGCGGAGGGCGGCTGGGCGACAGCAGCGAGGTCGAGGCCGTCGTCACGATGCTGGAAGCGATCTACGTGCCGGAGAACCCGGTGCCGTTTGTTGCCTTCCTGCGGGGCGCTCTCGTCGGTTTGTCGGACGAGGATCTGTACGCGTATCGCAGCGCGGAGGGCCGCTTCCGGTTCGGCGCCGTCCTTCCGGAGGGACTGCCCGACCAGCTGAGACGGCGGATGGAGCAGGCCATGGAGCTGCTGGAACGGGCGCGTGACGACGTCACGACGCTGCCGCCGGCCGCCGCTTTGGAGCGCATACTGGAGCGGTGCGGCTATCTTGCGCTTTCGGCGGCCCATCCCGACGGCGGCGCCTCATTCCGAGCCGGCAACCTGATTCGCCTGCTTTCCGTGGTGCGCCGCATGGAGGCTCGGGGCTGGTCCTGGGGACGCATCGTCGAGGATCTCCGCGATCTGGTTGAGGATCGAGCGTACGGGATCGAACAGATGACGCTGGAGGCGGGTCGCGAAGACGTCGTCCGCGTCATGAACGTCCACCAGGCGAAGGGCTTGCAGGCTCCGGTAGTCTTTCTGGCCAACCCGTACGACACCTCGTATGACAAGGTCCCGGAGAGCCATGTCTCGCGCTCCGGGGAATCGTCGTATCTTTCGATGACCGTACGGAAGCCGAGAGGCGATTACTCCCACGAGGTGGTCGCCCAGCCGGAAGGGTGGGCCGACGACGTGGCCGAGGAGATGCGGTTCGAGGCGGCCGAAGAGGCGAGGCTTCTGTACGTGGCAGCCACGCGCGCCCGCAATCTGCTCGTCGTCTCGGAGTACGCCTCCAAACCGGAGAACGGACCCTGGTCTCCGCTGTATCGTTTTCTGAGCGACGTTCCCGACCTGCCGAGCTACGCCTCCCAGCCGCCCGTGCGGGAGGCGCCGTCTTCGCATTGCTACGACCGACTCTGCTCCGAAGCCGTGCAGCGGCTGGAACGGGCCAGGAAAGGAACCTACTCCGTAGCGTCCGCCGCGGGCCGGCGCGCCGAAGAGGACGTCGAATACACGGCCCGGGAGGGGAGAGGGCGCAGCTACGGCGTTCTGGTGCATCGCCTGTTCGAGGAGGCGGCGCGCGGTGCGCTGCCTCCTGACCCGCCGCCCTACGTCGAAGCGCTGATTCGCGAGGCCGGCCTGCCAACCGCCCTGGCGGACGACGCGGTCGCCGCCCTGGAGCGGCTGCGCGCGTCGGATCTGTGGCGTCGCCTGGGGAAGGCCGACGAGGTCTACACGGAGGTCCCGCTGGCCGCGCCGGTCGCGGTCGAGGGCGGCGTCCTGCGCGGCATCATCGACCTCGTCTTTCGCGACGCGGCAGGGTGGCACATCGTCGATTATAAGACGGACGCCGCGCCGACGGCATCGGAGATCGATGTGCTTCGGCGGAAGTACCAGCCTCAACTCGATGCCTACCGCAAGTACTGGAGCCTCGTCGCCGGTACGAGCGCCGTGCAGACGGAACTCTGGTTTGCCCACGCGCCGCCGAGCGAAAAGCAGCTGGACCTGTTTTGAGCCGCGGGACTCGACGAGCATGCGGAACGACGCCTGGCGCGATGCAGCGGCACTCACAGGTTCGTGCCGTTGCGAGGTGATGTACGAAAGGACCGGAGGTCGCCGGTTCTCGAATGCGGCCGTCAAGCCCGACCCGGCGTCTTCGGATCGGGGTCGAAAATGCAATCTTGCCGTGAAGCATCTCCTGCGCGGTGCCCGCCGACAAACGAACGGCAGGCGGCGTCGTTCGACAAGTGACGGGCACCAAACCGATAGATCACGCACGGAGCAGGAGAGGTTACCAGTGATGAGCAAACCCATCATCATCGTAACGGGCAGCAGCGGACTGATTGGTGAGGCCGTCGTACGGCGGCTCGCCTCGGAGTTCGAGATCGTCGGGTTGGACGTTCGGGCGCCGCAGGCCGACTCGCCGGTCGACTTCGTCGAGTTCGATGTCACGGACGACCGGAGCGTCGACAATGCACTCAGCTACGCAGCGCAGAGCTACGGCGAGACAGTGGCATCCGTCATCCATCTAGCGGCGTACTACGACTTCTCCGGTGAGCCCAGCTCCCGCTACGAGGAGATTACGATTGAAGGGACGCGGCGGCTCTTGCGGAAGCTCGAGCGAATGGACGTGGAGCAGTTCCTTTTTTCCAGCACGCTCCTCGTTCATGAGCCTTCCGAACCGGGCCGGCCGATAAACGAATCGTCTCCGTTGCATCCGAAATGGGATTATCCCCGGTCGAAGGCGGCGACGGAGAAAATCGTCCGGGACGAACACGGTGACATTCCGTATGTGATCCTGCGTATCGCGGGCGTCTATGACGATTGGGGGCATTCCATCCCCATCGCCAATCAGATCAAGCGAATTTACGAGAAGGACCTGACCGGCCGCGTATATGCCGGCGACCTGACGCACGGGCAGGCCTACCTGCACCTCGAAGACCTGGTCGATGCGATCGCGGCCTGCGTCGACCGGCGTCGGGACGCCGGCGTTCGAGATGAGGTATTCCTGGTGGGCGAGCCCGACACGTGCAGCTACGACGAGATGCAGCAGATCATCGGGCGGGCCATCCACGGCGACGCCTGGGAGACCATCGAGATTCCGAAACCGCTCGCCAAGCTCGGCGCCTGGGTCCAGGAGAAAGCGCCTGCCGGAGAGGACCCGTTCATCAAGCCGTGGATGGTGGACCTGGCGGACGACCACTACGAGCTGGACATCGGCAAGGCTGAGGAACGTCTAGGCTGGAAGCCCCGGCATCGCCTGAATCAGACCCTGCATCGAATCGTGGAGCACCTTAAGGCTAATCCGGCAAGATGGTACGAGGAGAACGATCTCGACATGCCCGAGGCGCTGGAAGAGACCACCAGGCACTAGAGCGGCCGGCGCCGCGCAGCTGGCTGTCGGCGAGCGCAACGTCGGGACGGTCACGCCTCCGAATCCCGAGAGTGCTTCTAGCGCAGGACGATTTCCATGCCGTCGTGCGCGAGCTCGACCTCGACGCCGCGTTCGACCCCCAACCGGCGGATCTGAGGCCCGACGCGGCGTTCGTCCCCGGCCACGATCGGTGAGCCGCAGTGCGTGAACACGGCCCGGGGCACGCCCTCCTTCTTGCACCACGCAAGCTGCGTCTGAATGGAGGCGTGGCCGACCAGGTTGTCGCCTCGCTTGCGCACGAGCGCCCTTTTGATGCTCGCGCCGTCGCCTACGAAGAGCCGCACGCCCTTCAACGCATTCGACCGGTCGTTGATGTAGACCACGTCGGGCACGTAGAAGACGGTTACGCGTCCGGCGCTCACTCGGTAGCCTACGGCCGGTGCGACGGTGGAATGCTCCACGGGGAACGCTTCGAACACGATCCCCTCCAGCTCGATCGGTTCGCGAGGGCGTACCGTATGCCGGTGTTCGAGCGGGTACGCGTCGATCGTCTCCCAGGCTGCTTCCGTGGCGTAGACCGGGTATGGAGCGCCGTCTCGGAGCCCCCACGCATGATCGGGATGCGCATGCGTGAGCACGATCGCATCAGGATGGACGTCTCGTATGTGGCCGAGCCAATCTTCTCCGGCGTCGATCATCACGTCGTGCCCGTGGTAGCTCGCGAGCATCGAGGAATGACGGCGATGTAGCCGGCTGCGCGCCTCGATGTTGCCGCGGGTACCGAGGAAGGTAAGCTTCATGCGTGGGCGAGGGGCGTCAGTCCGCCAGCAGGAACGGGTGCCGCTCTGGCAAATCCGGCGCCGCCGCCCACTCGAGCGGACTGACGGCCTCCGACCGATCGAACCAGACGTATTCGTCGAATTGATCCGGCAGCACGGCCCGGAAGTAGTGACTTTGCCGTTCGCTGCCGGGACGGTAGACCACGCCGATCGCTCGTTCGAGGCGGCTTTCGAGCAGCTCCGCGTGAAGATCGGAGTCTCGGTCGCCGAGGGGAAGCATGAAGTTCGCGACCCCGCTGAGATGGCATAGGTGCTCATAGCTCTCGGGCCGCGAGGGCCGGACGCCCATAAACTCGACGGGCCCGCCCCAGCTCGACGACGCCGCGACCGTCCCCGTGTGCGTTCCGAACCCGATCGCATAGACCTCGTTTCCGAAGGCGTCGCGGGCGAGCTCGCCGATGTTGGTCTGGCCCCGGTCCGACATGGACGTGGCCCCGGCGTGGCCGACGTGGGAGTTGTGGGCCCAGACGGCGGCTTTAGACGACGGGCCGCGATGCGCGAGGAGGTTCTTCAGCGTTTCGAACATGTGGGAATCGCGGAGATTCCAGCTCTCAGGCGCACCGTGGTACAGACGTTTGTAGTACCGCTCGGCATGTGCAACGACGCGGGCATTCTGCTCCGCATCGAGGTATGCGTCCCTGTCACTCGAGGCATATTCCAGACGCTTCCTCAGCAGATCGCCCAGCGTCTGCATCACCTGCTCCTCGCATTCCTGGTAGCGGTTGGTAATGACGGCGCTTCCATAGCGCCCGGGATCGGACTGGAACGGGCTGAGGCAGTCGTAGCGCTCTTGCGCGATTCCGGCTACCTGCGGGTCCGTCCTACGGAGGTACCGCAGCACTTCGTCGATCGAGGTGTAGAGACTGTAGAGATCGAGCCCGTAGAAACCGCACTTCTGATGCTCGTCGACGAGGCCTGCGTTGTGATCATGCAGCCACTCGACGAACTCGAGCACTTCATGATTGCGCCACATCCAAGATGGAAAGCGAGAGAAGGCTTCCCAGGCGTGTTCCGGCTTCCCGGGCCGGTGGCGGACGTATGCGTCGACGCGCTCGGCGTCCGGCCAGTCCGCTTCGACGGCCACGATGTTGAAGCCGCGGCGTTCGACCAGCGCCTTCGTGATGTGCTGGCGCATCCGATAGAACTCCGACGTCCCGTGCGTTGCCTCGCCGATCAGGACGAGGCGAGAGCTGCCGATGCGGTCGAGCAGTCTGTCCACATCGGCCGCTTCGATCTCGGAGAAGGGCTCGGCGTCCGCCGCCACGAGCTCGGCCGTCTCGTGCAGGCCTCGACGGGCCCTACGATCGGAGGCGCGCCGGCCGCCGATCTCCGAGCCGTCAGAGGGTCCGCCGATGCCGCCCTTGCCGGCGAACGGCCGGCCTTCGTCGCCGGGGCCCGCCCGGAGTGAGCGTTTCGAAGTCCTCCCTCCGAGGTGCTTCACGAACCAGTGCCCTGCCAGATCGGCGACCTGTTCAAGCGCTCCTTCTTCTTCAAATAGGTGCGTGGCTCCGGGTATGACGGCGAGCTCTTTCTCGGCGTTCAGCTGCTCGAAGGCCTTTTTGTTGAGCGGTACGACGGCGTGGTCCTCCCCGCCGACGACCAGCAGCGCAGGTGCGCCGACCCTCGCCAGCTCGCGCATCGCCAGATCCGGCCGACCGCCTCGCGAGACCACGGCCTTCACCCGCACCTCCGAACGCGCAGCGGCGATGAGCGCTGCGGCGGCTCCGGTGCTGGCTCCGAAGTACGCGATGTCGAGATCGTCGATGTCGTCGCGGCCGACCAACCAGGACGTGGCTGCCATGAGTCGATCGGCCAGGAGTTCGATATCGAACCGGAACTCGGCGGTCACACGGTCGATGCGCTCTTCCTCCTCCGTCAGGAGGTCGATCAAGAGCGTTGCGAGCCGGCGTTTCTGCAGCGATTCCGCAACGAACGTGTTGCGTGGGCTGTGACGGCTGCTCCCGCTGCCGTGCGCGAAGAGCACGATGCCCAGGGCATCTTCGGGCACGACGAGCCGGCCTTCAATCGAGGCTTCGCCTATGGGGACGTGGACGAGCTGATCGAGTACGTTGGGCATGGTTCGGTGCGGTCATGGCCTCGCAGGTCGAGTACGCTGCGGAAGACGACGGCCTACTGTTCCGAGATCTCTTCCGGATCGACGGCTTCTCTGGCTTCTTCGAGCAGCTCGATCACTTCCGCGTCCGTCGTCTGATCGAACTGTTCGTACCATACCCCGACCGCCACGAAGCGCTCGGGCGCATGCAGGCAAATGACCTCGTCAGCCTCGTCGCTGATCTGCGCGGCGGTCTCCCTCGCGCAGACAGGAACGGCGAGCAGGATGCGACGCGCGTGAGCGGCTCGGGCCGCCCGGATGGCCGCGAGGGCCGTAACACCGGTGGCCAGTCCGTCGTCCACGATAACCACCGTTTTGCCGGAGAGGTCGGGAATCTCGCCGCCGCCCCGATACTCGTTCAGGCGCCTCCGCATGTCGGAGCGTTCTTTCTCCGCCGCCCGCTCGAGGTCCTCCGTCGACAGCCCGAGCTGCCGGACGATCTGTTCGTCGAGAACGGTGATGCCGCCGGGGGCTACGGCTCCGATGCCGAGCTCGGGCTGCATGGGCGCGCCGATCTTGCGAGATACGATGACGTCGAGAGGCGCATGCAGGGCCTGCGCTACTTCGAAGGCAACCTCTACGCCGCCCCGCGGCAATCCGATGACGACGAGATCGTTGTTGACCTCTTCCTTCAGACGCTGTGCCAGCAGCTTTCCCGCCTCGCGTCGGTTCTTGTACCGTGCTCGTTTCCGCATCTGCTGATCCTCCATGCTGGGATCGTTTCTCTCGCAACGCTACTGGTTGATACCGTCTGCGCAGCGGGGATTTCCCCGCCGATATGTTATCCGTGTGTAACAGGCGTTCCCGAGAGGGCTCAACGACGCGGGCGCCCGATATAAGTATCCGAAGCAGTGGCTGGCGAGCCGCCAGAGTGATGAAGGACAATACATAGAGGTGTGGACGATGGCTGAACTTGGCTTAAAAGTATTCGATCGAACGATCCACGACACGAATGCCTGGCTGAAGGAGATCAGCGAAGAGATGGGGCATCCTGACCGGCAGATGGCCTATCACGCACTAAGAGGCGTTTTGTTTACCCTCCGAGACCGCCTGACGGTCGATGAGGCGGCGGACTTCGCCTCCCAGCTTCCGCTGCTGATTCGCGGCGTCTTCTACGAAGGCTATAAGCCTGCCGGGAAACCGGAGAAGTACCGCGATCGGGACGAGTGGCTGAAGCGCGTGACCGGGGAGCTCCAAAAAACGGGCGGAGAGAATCCGGAGAAGGCGACGCGCGCCGTCTTTGCGGTGCTCAATCGTCATCTGACCGGCGGCGAGCTGGAGGACGTGCGCCGGATGCTCCCGAGCGACGTACGGGTGTTCTGGCCCGAAGAGGCCGTCGGGGCCTGACGATCGCACGCATCTACACGGTAGAGGGGCGCGCGATTCGACGCCGTGCGGCCTGCTCTACCGGTGACTTCTCGGCAGCGGAGAGCGGTAGGCGCGCAGGATGACGCAGACGGTCTGGCTCACACGGCACGGAAATCGGCAGGATTTCGTGGATCCGGATTGGCCGAAGACGGCCGCCCGCCCGCACGATCCCGATCTCTCTCCGGACGGCATCGCACAGGCCGAGCTGCTCGGCGAGCGCCTGGCGGGCGAGACCATCGCGTACATCTTCGCCTCCCCGTTCCTCCGCACGGCGCACACCGCCTCGATCGTGGCCGAGGCGCTCGATTTGACCGTATTTCTCGAATCCGGCATCGCTGAATGGATGAACGCGGACTGGTTTCCGGAGGCGCCGTCGATCCTGACGCGCGAGCAACTTGCTGCGCGCTTCCCGAGGATCGACCTTCGCTATGAGGCGCGCGAAGTGCCTTCATATCCGGAGACGGAGGCGCAGGCAATGGAACGGGCCGGACGGACCGCTAAGACCGTCGCGGCGTCGTACCGGAGGCCCATCCTTCTGGTCGGACATGGCGTGTCGGTGGCCGGGGCCGCGGAAGGCCTCGTGCCCGGCGCCGACGTGACCGAGTGCGCCTTGTGCAGCCTCTTCCGCGCCGTCCGCAGGAACGGGCGGTGGCACCTGGACCTGCGGGGGGACGTGGCGCATCTGGACCATCGTGCCGCGGGGGACCGGTTCGCGTAGGATGCCTGGGAAATGCGTCGTACGGACAGCCGATTAAAGGCCCCGACCGGAAAATCCGCGTGCATGGACATCGCGAGAACTCGATAGCCGCTCGCCGCACGTCCGAACGGATCCGTCGACTTAAAATCCGGGCGAATCCGCCGATACCTTCGGGTGCAGGAATGCCCGAAAAAAGACGGTATCCATGCCGCCCTCATCATCACCGACAAAATCGCGGGTCCTCGTCATAGAGCGAGACATCGAGATCCAGAAACGGATCGCGCACTGCCTCGATGGTGCGTACACCATCGATTTGACCTCGTCAGGCTCCCTCGCCCTGCTTCTCATGAAGGATTTTCGCTACTCGTGCATCCTCGCGTCGACGGAGCTGCCGAACCGCCACCGGGGTTGCGGTATTCTCGAAGCACTTCGCAGCATGCCGGGCGGACGGTACGTACCTGTCATCGCCACTGTAAAGGAAGGGCCGGATGGTCCGCCCGACGTCGCCGAGGGCTTCATTGCCGCGCTCCGTCTACCCGGCGACCTCGACGCGATCGAGCACGTCATCGACGAGGTGCTCGAGGCCTGGGACTGACGCGGCGAACATTCGTGGCGATGCTCGAACCGGCCGTCGGCTCATGACGGTCCGGGCGCCGTACGGTGGCCGAACAGGTCCAGTGCGGCCAGCAGCGTCTTGACCTTCGCCGCGCCAAAGCCCGGAAGATCCCTGGCCCGCTTCTTGAGGGTCTGCTCGTCCGGGGCCTCGGTCCATATCTTCGAGGCGTCCCCTTCGTAGTCGTCTACGATGGTGCGCGCCAGGTTCTGTACACGGTCGGCCATCATGTTGGAAAAGCGGTGGACGGCCGGCTTTTGTCCGAACACCTCCTTGAACGCGTCGGGGTCCATCTCGGCGATCTTCTTCATATCGAGATGACCGAGCCGCTGATACAGCTTGTGCGGTCCGGAGAAGGCTGTTTCTGCGCGTATCTGTTGATCGAGGAGCACCCCGATCAAGACGGCGTTCGGATCCTCGCGCAGAAACGCGTCTGCATCGGGATCACCCGTGGCGACGCCTTCTTTCTCGCGGCTTGCGATCATTCGGTCCAGTCCACCCATGTCGTCGAGATGTGGTTCGATTATCGAGTCGGTCCCGTGAATGCGACAATTTAGGATCCGCCATGTGAAAAGCAACTGCGCCGCCGCGAAGGCGGCTTTCGGCCCGGGGGAGCATGGCAGGAGCGAGCCGGGCGGCGCTCGCGAATGCAACCTTGCCGTGACGTGACGAACGTCGAGCCCTATCGCACAAACGTCCCTGGGAAGACCGCGTTAAACGCTCGTAAAGCAACCACCGGAAGAGGACGCGATGGCGACAGATGAGCGATTGAAAGCGTACGAGACCAAACGCGATCTCGGCAAGACGCCCGAGCCGTCGGGCGGCACGTCGTCGGAGGGCGGGGAGCCCATTTTCGTGATCCAGAAGCATGATGCTCGCAACCTCCATTACGATTTTCGGCTGGAGGTGGACGGCGTGCTCGCCTCGTGGGCCGTCCCGAAAGGGCCGTCAACGGATCCGAATGAGAAGAGGCTGGCCATCCAGGTGGAGGATCATCCATTGGATTATGCACGCTTCGAAGGGGTGATCCCCGAGGGAATGTACGGCGCCGGCACGGTCCTCGTGTGGGACACCGGCACGTACCGGAACCTGATGGCCGAAAAAGAGGAGCCCCTGTCGATGCCCGAATCGATCGAGAAGGGGCACGTGGAAGTGTGGCTGGATGGGGACAAGCTGAACGGCGGCTACGCGCTCGTGCAGATGAAGGGGCGCGGCGACGACCAGTGGCTGTTGATCAAAATGAAGGACGAGGAGGCCGACGCGCGGCGCAATCCCGTCAGCACGGAACCCGATTCGGTGATCAGCGGGGCAAGCCTCGAGGAGATTCGCGAGCGTGTCGAGGAAGAAGGGGCGTCGTCATGAGCCGGCTGGAGGGGCTGTCGGACGAGGAACGGTCACAGCTTCGCGAGCGGAAGCAGCCGGCATGGACCGCGCCGATGCTCGCCACGCTCACACGTACGCACTTTTCCGACCCGGCATGGATCTTCGAGCGGAAGCTCGACGGGCAGCGCCTGCTGGCCTTTCGACGCGGCAGGGAGGTCCGCCTGATGTCGCGTAACAGGAAGCCCAATACGAGCCGGTACCCGGAGGTTCGGGATGCGCTGGCCCGGCTCTCTTCCGACGACTTCATCCTCGACGGGGAGGTGGTGGCCTTCGACGGCAACGTGTCGAGCTTCGCGAAGCTTCAGCCCCGCATGCAGATCGACGACGAGAAGGCGGCCCGGGCGTCGGACGTCGACGTATACTATTACCTCTTCGACGTGCTCCACCTGGACGGATACAACCTGACGCGCCTGCCGTTGCGCACGCGCAAGGCCGTGCTGCAGCGCGCGTTCGATTTCGCGGATCCGCTCCGATATACCGAGCATCGAAACGGCGACGGCGAGGCCTACTTGAAGAAGGCTTGCGAGGAGGGTTGGGAGGGGCTGATCGCAAAGCGCGCGTCCGCGCCCTACAAACACAGCCGGTCGAAGGATTGGCTGAAGTTCAAGTGCTCGAACGAGCAGGAATTCGTGATCGGCGGCTATACCGACCCGCAAGGCTCACGCATCGGCTTCGGGGCGCTGCTCGTGGGCGTCTATGACGGCGACGAGCTCGTGTATGCGGGCAAGGTAGGAACCGGCTACGATGATGCGACGCTCGAGCGGCTTCACGGAAGGCTCTCGTCGATGGAGCGTCAGACGCCGCCGTTCAAAAACGGCGATCTGCCCTCGAAAGGCGTGCACTGGGTGACGCCCAGGCTGGTAGCCCAGGTTGGGTTCACGGAATGGACGAAGGACGGCAAGCTCCGTCATCCTCGTTATCTGGGACTTCGCGATGACAAGGAGCCGGAGTCTGTGAGGCGGGAAGAACCCGCGTCGATAGCCGCATGAAGGAGGGGAGCCATATGGGCACGATCGAGATGGACCGCCAAACCGTAGAGACGTCGAGCCTCGACAAAGTCCTCTTTCCGAAGGAGGACATCACAAAAGGCGAGCTCGTCGACTATTACCGGCGCATCGCGGAAACCATGGTGCCGTATCTCAAGGGCCGGCCCTTGACCATGCGGCGCTTTCCGAACGGGATCGGCGAAGACGGTTTCTACCAGCAGCAGATGCCCGACTACTTTCCAGAATGGATCGACCGCGTCGAGGTGGACAAGAAGGACGGCAAGATCGTCCACGTCCTCTGCAACGACGGAGCAACACTCGTCTATCTTGCCAATCAGAATACGATCACGCCGCACGTGTGGTTGAGCCGGGTGGACCGCCTGCGAGAGCCGGATCAGATCGTGGTCGACCTCGATCCGCCGGGCCGCGATTTTGCCATGGTCCGTACGGCCGCCCGCTACGTGCGTGAGATGCTGGAAGAACGGGGGCTCACCGCATTCGTGATGACGACGGGGTCGAGCGGCGTCCACGTGCGTGCGCCGATCCAGCGAGGCCACTCGTTCGACGAGGTACGCCGATACGCCCGGGCCATCGCGAGCGAGCTGGCCGACCGGTACCCGGAAGAGCTGACCATCGAACAGCGCAAGAACAAGCGAAAGGGCCGGATCTACCTCGACGTCATGCGCGTGGCCTACGGACAGACGGCGGTTCCCCCCTACGCCGTACGGGCCCGCGAGGGAGCCCCCATCGCGACCCCGCTTCACTGGTCCGAGCTTGGAAGCGTCGATCCCGACACCTACCATC
>CAZXHQ010000057.1:0-11984 GCA_964640145.1 uncultured Rhodothermales bacterium
GCACGTCGCGCGTGATCGCCCGATCCTTCAGACCGTCCTGCAGCCAGCTCCACACCTGTCCCAGCACGTTCGGCTTCCAGTCGTCGTGGGTCGCGATCCACTCTTCGAGCTGCGGCTGAAAATCACCCAGGGGGATGTACCAGTGCGTCGTCTCGCGCCGTTCGGGCGTGGCGTCGGTGAGCGCACTCCTCGGATTCTTGAGTTCCTGCGGACTGAGGGACGTGCCGCAGTTTTCGCACTGGTCGCCGTAGGCATCCTCGTACCCGCAGACGGGGCAGGTCCCCCGCACGAACCGGTCGGCCAGAAAAATCTCGGCCTCCGGGTCGTAGAGCTGCTCCTCCCTCTTCAGCTTGAAAGTGCCCTTCTCGGCCAGGCGTCGAAAGAACGCCTGGCTCGTCTCCCGGTGTACGTCGGAGGTGGTCCGTCCGTAGTAGTCGAAGCTCATCCCGAAGCGCTCGAAGCTCTCGAGGATCATGGGATGATACTCATCGACGATGTCCTTCGGCGAAATTCCCTGCTGCTGCGCACGCATCATGATCGCCACACCGAATTCGTCGGAGCCGCAAACGTACACGATGTCGCGGCCTTTGAGTCGCTGGTAGCGCACGTACAGATCGGCCGGCAGGTACGCGCCGGCCACGTGACCGACGTGGATGGGGCCATTTGCGTACGGCAGCGCGGAGGTTACGAGGATGCGGTCGAAGTCGCGCTTCGGCATGTAGCTACGTCGGGTGAATGGTTCGCGTGGACGGTCGGTGCCTGGGAGGACGTCCGGGAAGGCCTGCCCCCGGCCGGAGGTCCGGTGCGTCCGTCCGCCCCGTGAATGAACAAATTTTGGCGCAAGGTATACAGTACGACGGCCTGTATCCGATGTTCGACCTTCATCGCACCCGCCTTCGACCTCGACCTATGTCCGAACCTGAAGAAAACGGCGACTTCCGATCGCGCACGGCCTCCGTCGTACGCGCGACCGCCGAGACGAACGTGCGCATCGAGCTGGGCCTGGACGGCGGTGACTACGGGAACGAGACCGGGGTCGGCTTTCTGGATCACATGCTCGATTTGTTCGCGAAGCACGGTGGTTTCGGGCTGCAGGCCTCGTGCGAAGGCGACCTGCACGTCGACGCCCACCACACGATCGAAGATGTCGGTATCTCGCTCGGACAGGCATTCGGCGAGGCGCTCGGCGACAAGGGCTTCATCCGCCGCTACGGCCAGGCGTACGTACCGATGGACGGAACGCTCGTCCGCGCCGTGGTGGATCTGTCGGGCCGGTTCTACCTGCACTTCGGAGCGGACATCGCACGCGAGCGCGTCGGCGACCTGCCCGTAGAGATGGTCGAGCATTTCTGGTATTCGTTCGCCGAGCACGCGCGCTGCAATTTGCACATCGACGTGCTCCACGGCCGCAACGCGCACCACCAGATCGAGGCGATCTTCAAGGCGGTGGCGCGCGCGCTCCGGGAGGCCGTACATCGCGACCCGGCCTTCAGCCGCGTGCCGTCGACCAAAGGATCTCTGTGAGAAGGCCGCCGATACATGCCATCCACGCGGCATCCCGATCCCGGACCGGGCCTACGGGTGATGTGAGCCGGCCGGCGCGGCGCCGGATGCAGCGCCGGACCAGGACCGTTCTCCCCAGTCTATCAATGTAGCTATGCTGACCGACCAGACTATCGCCGTCATCGGAGCCGGCAACATCGGCCGGGCCCTCATCGGGGGGCTCATCAAAGGCCACGAGTTCGAGCCGTCGCAGCTCTGGGCCACGCGGCGGAACGAGCGGGCGCTGGAGCAGCTCGAGGAGGACTTCGCCGGCATCAAGACGGCCACCGACAATTCGGCGGCCGTGCAGCATGCCACCATCGTCGTGCTGGCGGTGAAGCCGCAGACGTTTCGGGAGGTGGTCGGTGAGATCAAGGGGAGCGTGCGCGCGGGGACGCTCGTCATGTCCGTCCTCGCCGGCATCACGTCCGACGCCCTGCAGGATGCGCTGGGACAGGACGTGCCGGTGGTTCGGGCGATGCCCAACACGCCGGCGCTGGTCGATGCCGGTGCGTCGGCCATTTCGGGCGGACGGTTTGCGAGTTCCGAGCACGTGGCGCTTGCCGAGCACATCTTCGAAGCGGTCGGAACGGTCGAGATCGTGCCGGAATATCTGATGGACGCCGTCACCGGGCTCTCCGGCAGCGGGCCGGCCTACGTTTATATGTTCATCGAAGCGCTGACGGACGCCGGCGTGAAGCAGGGGCTTCCTCGGCCGACGGCCGCGCGGCTGGCCGCGCAGACGGTCTACGGCGCCTCGAAGCTCGTGCGCGAGACGGGCAAGCACCCGGCCATCCTGCGGGACGAGGTGACCACGCCGGGCGGGACGGCCATCGCCGCCGTGGCCGAGCTCGAATCGCACGGCCTGCGTACGATGCTGATCAACGCCGTCGCCACGGCCACGTCGCGGTCAAAGGAACTGAGTGAAGGCTAACAACTGACGCCGCCGGCAACGATATGACCACGATCATCGACTACGGCATCGGCAACCTGCGCTCGATCGAGAAGGCCTTCCAGGCCGTCGGGGCGGAGGTCATGCGATCCGACCGCGAGGAAGATATCCGGCGGGCCGACCGGGTCGTGCTGCCGGGCGTCGGCGCGTTCGGAGCCTGCGCGGAGGAGATCCGCCGGCGCGGTCTCGAGGGCCCGATCAGGCAGGCCATCGATGAGGGCAAGCCGTTCCTCGGCGTGTGCGTAGGCATGCAGCTGCTCTTCGAGGTCGGCGAGGAGATGGGGCGGCACGAGGGGCTCGGGGTAATGCCCGGCCGCGTGCTCCGCTTCGACGCCGTGCCGGCGCTCGAAGTCTCCGCCGAAGGAACCTCCGGGGTGCGCGGCGAGGCCGCCTGGCCGAGCGGCCTGAAGATTCCGCACATGGGCTGGAACACGATCGAAAAGCAGCGCAAATCACCGCTTCTCCGGGGGCTCGCGCCGGAGGCCTACTTTTACTTCGTCCACTCGTTCATAGCGGTGCCCGAGGACCCCGAGGACGTCCTTGCCACCGGCCGATACGGCGTGCCTTTTCCGGCCGTCGTCCACCGGAACAACGTATTTGGGGTCCAGTTCCACCCGGAGAAGAGCCAGCAGAACGGCCTGCGCATCCTGCGAAACTTCGCGGAGCAAACGTTCTCGTGACCTGACATGGCATGGCGCCGGCGAGACGAAACATGGCATGGCGCCGGCGAGACGAAGGCGGAAGCGACGGCTTCCTGCCTTTTATTTTTGTCTCGGTATTCTGCCGGCCGATTACGTTTTCCGGAATTTCCCCGACAGCGCTCAGTAGTTAGCGGCCGACCGCGGCCCCTGTGCCTATATGCTCGTCATCCCGGCCATAGACCTGCGTGACGGCAAGTGCGTACGCCTGTATCAGGGTTCGTACGAGCAGGAGACCGTTTACTACGACGACCCGGTCAAGATGGCCAAGCTCTGGCGCGTGCAGAACGCGCGCGTCCTCCACGTCGTCGACCTCGACGCCGCCCGGCGCGACCGCTCCTCCAACCGGGACGTGGTGCGGCGCATCTGCCGCAACCTCGACATTCCGGTCCAGCTCGGCGGAGGCGTGCGCACCATGGACGACGTCGAGGCGGTCCTCAAGCTCGGCGTCTACCGCGTCATCATCGGTACGTCGGCCGTCCGGAACCCCGACCTGGTCTCGGAAGCGGTCGATCGCTATACGTGCAGCCGCGTCGTGGTCGGCATCGATGCCCGCGACGGTGAGGTGCGCGTGGACGGATGGACGGAAGGCAGCGGCGTCGATGCGATAGACCTTGCCTTGCAGATGGAGGAGCGCGGCATTCGGCGCATCATCTATACCGACATCAGCCGCGACGGTACGATGGAGGGCCCGAACGTGGGTGCGTACCGGGCACTCGGCGAGCGCCTCGGCCGCACGCGCATCACGGCGTCAGGAGGCGTCGGCGGGTATAAGGACCTGATCCGCCTGGCGGAGATCGAGAGCTACGGCGTGGATTCGGTCATCATCGGTCGCGCGCTCTACGAGAATAAATTCCCCTGCCAGCAGTTCTGGTGCTGGAATTATAAGGAAGACGTGGACCTCGACCGCTTCTCCTCGGCAGATCTTACGGAGATTACGCGCAACTGCTGATGGCATTGGCCAAGCGGATCATACCGTGTCTGGACGTCGATCAGGGTCGCGTCGTAAAGGGCGTGCGCTTCGTCGACATCGTCGACGCGGGTGATCCCGTCGAGCAGGCCCGCTTCTACGATCGCGCCGGCGCGGACGAACTCGTGTTTCTGGATATCACGGCAACGCACGAGGACCGCGGTATCATGCAAGACGTCGTCCGGCGTACGGCCGATCAGGTCTTTATTCCCCTTACGGTCGGCGGCGGGCTGCGGAGCGTAGCCGACATGCGTGCCATGCTGGGCGCTGGTGCCGACAAGGTGTCCCTCAACTCGGCCGCCATCCGCGACCCGGAGCTCGTCACGCGCGGTGCGCGAGCGTTCGGTTCGCAGTGTATCGTGGTGGCCATCGATGCCAAGCGGACCGGTGAGGGCACGTGGGAGGTGTTCACGCACGGCGGCCGGAAGCCCGTCGGCCTCGATGCGGTGGGTGGGCCGTGGAGGCCGAGCGGCGAGGAGCCGGCGAGCTGCTGGTGACGTCGATGGACCGTGACGGTACGAAGGACGGCTACGACGTGGCGCTCCTCGACGCGATCGCCTCGCGCGTGTCGATCCCCGTCATCGCTTCGGGCGGGGCGGGTACGCTTTCCCATCTACGCGACGCCCTGGTCGACGGCAGCGCCGACGCCGTCCTGGCCGCGTCCATTTTCCACTTTCGAACGTTCACGGTCGACGAGGCCAAGCGTTTTCTGCTCGACGCCGGGATCAACGTGCGCCTCGACGCCGGCGGGGATGCGGAGTACCCTCAGCCTCGGGCGGCCTCGAACAGCTCTCTGAGGTAGGCGTTCGCCTTCGCGTAAATGCCCGGTTCGGTGGTTTCGCGCGGGCCGGCGACGTTCAGGGTGCGGATGCCCTCGACGGCCAGCCACGCCAGGACGGGCCCCACCTGCTTCCGCTCGGGAGACACGACCCGAACCGCTCGCCCCTGCCGCCGGGCTTCTTCCACCGTCAGCGCCGTTCCTCCCACCGGATCGCCGCCGGCCACGATGAGCGTCGCATCGCTGTCGCGCACGTTCCACGAGGTACGCTGCGCGTACGCCTCGCTCGGGGTCTCCTGGAGAGGATAGGTGTCGGAGATGACGCCATCTTCGGCGCGGCGTCCTCGCGGGCACCAGCCGCCCACGGAAAGGCCGGCGTCCATCGCCGCATCCAGCGCGGCGCGGTCCACACCGGTCTGTCCGCCGGACACCACCTTGCTGAGCCGAACCTCATCCTCCGGCGCTTCGTACTCCACCCTGCCGATCGTCATTTCCCGGTTCTCCGCAGATGCGCCGCCTATTCATCGCCGTAGACCTTCCCGACGACCGCACCCGAGCGCTGACGGCGCTCCGCGACGACGAGCTTCCGGCACGCTGGACGCCCGCAGAGCAGCTCCACATCACCCTGCGCTTTATCGGCGAGGCAGGTGAAGCCGCCGCCGACGAACTGCGTCGGGCGCTCCGGCACATCGACGCCGGCTCCTTCACGCTCTCCGGCAGCGGACTCGACGTGTTTCCATCGCGACGCCGGCCCCGCGTGCTGGTGGCCCGTATCGGCGAGGCACCGCCCCTCGCGGCTCTTCAGGCGGAGGTCGAGCGCGTCGCCCAGGCGCAGGGGTTCGCGCCGGAGAAGAAGCCCTTCAACCCGCACGTGACGTTCGCTCGCCTGAAACGCGCCCGTCCCCGGGACGTGCGGCAATTTCTCAAGTCGAACGCCGGCGTCACGATCGAACCGTTCGAGATCACGGCCTTCCACCTGTACCGCAGCGATCTGCTACCGACCGGCGCCGAACACACCGTGCTCGAAAGCTACGAACTCGGCGCCGAAGAGCGCGCCTGATCTAGCGCTTCGTGACCTAGCTCCGGGCATGCCGCCGAAAACGTCGACGCGCCCGTACCGCCAGGGGCAGCAACGAGTCATAGCAGCGCTGCGGCGAAGAGCTGCAACGACGCGGGAGGGGATCCAGCGGCGACTGATTGGGCGCGGACTTGCCTCACGAGGCATTAGATTTCCGTCGGCGGCGGCGGCGGGTCGCTGGCGGGGAAGGACTCGCGACCCACCTCGTCGCGGTCGTCGTCAAAGGCGGGGACGTCCTCCCCGAGAACCTGGAGGCAGGCGCGACGAGCGCCCTGGCACACCGCATAGGCGCTTCGCAGTTGGGGATCGCCGTGCTCGATGTCCCGGATGGCATCGGCGCAGCCCTGCGTGACCGATAGGCACACCCTGGCCAGTTGGACGGCGTGTTCGGAGCCTCGCAGCAGAAAGTTGGCGAGCGATAGGTTAACTTCCGCGCAGTCGTCGAAGGCCTTCAAACGTTCGAGGGTGGCCAGATCACCGCCCTCGTCGATACAGTAGGCCGACGTCTCGCGGCACGTTCGATAGGCGTTCATGAGATCGTCGACGACGCGGTCGAGATCTACGTGGGAAGAGATTCCGAATTCCGTCATATCGCCAATGGCATTGATGCGGGTGCTCCCCTTTCTTGCTAATGTACTGGAAAGAGCCTTCCGTACGTAACGGATGAGAACGTTTTCGGCGCCGATCAACCCCGTCGTTGTAAGAATTCAACCAACCGTTACAGGCCACCGGCATGTTCCCCTGCCAGAAAGACCGTTTCTCGATACCGAACGATCTCCACTATCTCAACTGCGCCTATATGGCGCCGATGGCGCGTTCCGTCGAAGCGGCCGGCATCGCAGGAATCCGCGCGAAGCGCGTGCCCTCGACGATCGAGCCGGAAGCCTTCTTTGAGGATAGCGACCGCGTTCGCCGACTCTTCGGCCGGTTGATCCATGCGGACGCCGGCTCGATCGCCCTTATCCCTTCCGTGTCCTACGGCCTTGCCGCCATCGCCCGCAACGTGACGGTCTCCCGGGGAGAACGCATCGTTCTGCTGGCGGAGCAGTTTCCGAGCAACGTGTACGTCTGGCGGCGCCTCGCCGCGGACACAGGGGCCGACGTCGTGACGGTCGCTCCCGGCGACGGATTCGATGGCCGGGCCGCGCGATGGAACGAACGCATCCTCCAGACGATCGATGAGCGCACGGCCGTCGTGGCGCTGCCCCACGTACACTGGACGGACGGCACAAAGTTCGACCTGGAGCGCATTGCGCCGCGGGCTCGCGAGGTCGGTGCCGCGCTCGTTATCGACGGCACGCAATCCGTAGGAGCCCTTCCCTTCGATGTGCAGCATATTCAGCCCGACGCGCTGATCTGCGCCGGCTACAAATGGCTCCTCGGCCCGTATGCGATCGGCGTCGCGTACATCGCCGCCCAGCACCACGGGGGCATTCCGCTCGAAGAAAACTGGATCGGCCGGCGGCGCAGCGAAGAGTTCAGCCGTCTCGTCGAGTACGAGGATCGATATCAGCCGGGGGCGGCCCGCTTCGACGTGGGAGAGCGCAGCAATTTCATCCTCACGCCCATGCTGGCCGCCGCGCTCGAGCTCGTGCTCGAATGGGAACCGGCCGGCATCCAGGCGTACTGTCAGGAGCTGACCGCGCCCCTGATCGAGCGTGCGAACGAACTCGGCTTCCGTATCGAACCGCCGTCGGGCCGCGGCCATCACCTGTTCGGGCTCCGGTCGACCGCCGGCGCCAATCCGGATGAGCTCCGCGAGGCTCTCGCACGGTGCAACGTGTCCGTCTCCGTTCGCGGGAATGCCGTGCGGGTGGCGCCGCATGTCTACAATGATGATCACGACGTGCAGGCGTTGCTCGACGCCCTCGCGGCCGCGAGGGGCTCTTCTTCCTGAAGATTCGGCGTGGATGCCGACTCGTCGAACCAAGACCGCGAAATGCCGGTTACACGGTCGACGGCACGGCCTTTGCGACTTCGTTCAGCATGGCACGCGCGTCTCGGCGTACCGGCACCACCACCAGCTGTTATTCCCATGAGCACACGTACACTCTTCGCGGCCCTGTTTGGCGCACTGCTGCTTTTAATCCCCTCTCCGGCCGGCGCCCAGGATGCCGAGGACGTCTTTGATCGACTGAAGGAGAAGTACGAATCCATCGGCACGCTGCGTGCGGAGTTTTCGCAGACCATGAGCTCGTCGTACATGGACGAGGAAGCGACCTCCACCGGAACGCTCGTAGCCAGCGGAGAGAAGTACCGGGTCGAAACCGAAGGCCAGATCCTCGTGACGGACGGCACGGTCACATGGGTGTATATGCCGTCGCAGAATCAGGTCCTGATCAATGACTACGCGGAGGACGACCAGACCTTCTCGATCAGTGAGTTCCTGTTCGACTACGACGAGCGGTTCGACGTCTCCAGCGTCACGACGACGTCGATCGACGGGGAACGCCACTACGTACTCTCGCTGGAACCGAAGTCGCGGGAGGCGTTTTTCACCGAGGCCGTCCTCTCACTGCGTGCGCGCGACGACATCATCACGCGGCTCCAGGTCGTCGACGTTAACGGCACGACGATGATCTTCAACCTGACCAACATCGAGCTAAACCCGGCGCTGAAGGTGGACGAGTTTAGCTTTACGCCGCCCGACGGCGCAGAAATCATCGATCTGCGATCCTGATGTCGCCCCGCCTACGAAGCCTTCTGGCCCAGATCGGCAGCTTCATCCTGGCGGGCGCCCTTCTCTACCTCGCGCTCCGCGGCGCGGACCTCGGCGCCGTGCTCGGAGCCCTTCGGAGCGCCGACTACACCTGGCTCGCTCCGCTCGTCGGGATCGCCCTCTTCAGTCACTGGCTTCGGGCCTGGCGCTGGCAGATCTTCATCAAGGCCCTGCCGGAGATAAAGGACCAGCCGGACGTCCGGCCGCCGTCGGTCAAGACGGCCTTCTACTCCGTGATGATCGGCTATATGGTGAATTATGCCGCGCCGAGGCTGGGCGAGCTGGCGCGCACAGCCAATCTTTCGGCGCAGAGCCGCCTCGGCTTCAGCAGTCTTTTCGGGACGGTCGTCGTCGAGCGCATCCTCGACGTCGTCGTGCTGCTGCTGGCCCTGGCGAGCGTCTTCTTTCTCCTGCTCGATCGCTTTGCCCAGGTAGAGGATATCTTCATCGCGCCCGTGGCCGATCAGCTCGGACGCGTCCCGGCACTCGGCGTCGGCGCCGTCATCGCCGCGGTGGGACTGCTCGTTCTGTTCCTTTTTCGGCGGTCGCTACGCGACGACGCATCTTCGGTCTCCAGGTTCTGGAACGAGCGTGCCGTACCGGTCATGAAGTCGTTCCGCGACGGGATAGCGACGCTCGTCCGCACCCGCGAGCGTGCGGCCCTGGTCGTCAGCACGATCGGCATCTGGTTCTTCTACCTGTTGATGGCCTACGTCCCGTTCGTTATGCTCGGCATGGCGGAGCCCTACGACATCTCCCTGGCCGACGCGTGGTCGATCATGATTATCGGCGCCGTCGGGGTCGTCATCCCGTCGCCGGGCGGCACCGGCTCGTATCATTACATCACCGTCCAGACGCTCGTGCACCTCTTCGCCGTCAGCCACGAGGCGGCCGCTACGTACGCGGTTTTATCGCATGGGGCGCAGTTGATACTTTACGTGCTTGCAGGCGCCGTCTGCCTGATGCTCCAGGGCTCGAGCGTCCGCAGGCTCCGTCGAGACACCGTCGCCGCACAGGAAGACCACTCCGTCTAGATGCTCCGACTTGCGTGTACATGCTGCCTCGTCGCGGCCACGGTGCTGCTTCCGCGACCGGCACCGGGCCAGGATGCACCGTCCGACACGCTCGCCTGTACCTCGTTTCCCTTCGAAGCGCCCTTTCATGCGCCTCCGGAGGCGTCCTACGACGTCCTTCACGCGGACCTGTCGGTCGACGTCGGCGAAGACGGCGCCCTCAGCGGCCGGGCTGCGCTGGACGTGCAGGTGAACCTCGACGTCGAGGCGCTCTTTCTCGCTTCTGCGGGGGCAACCGTAGACAGCGTCGTTCTCGGGACGGAACCGCTTACTTTCGATGTGACGTCCGGCGACAGCCTCCGGCTGGCGCTACCCGATACGATGTCGGCCCTCTCGCGGATGCGTTTCGTCGTCTACTATCGCAGTCGTCTCCAAGCGCAGGCTCCCGGGCTCGTCCACGCGATCGATCCGTTCGAAACCTGGTATCCCGGCCCGACGCACCCTCACGACCGCTTCACGAGCGATCTTCGCATCTCCGTTCCTACAGAGTGGTCCGTCGCGGCCACCGGCATTCCGACCGGCCAGCGATCGGGCGAGGACCGCCGGCTCGTGTTCGAGTTTTCGTCGCCGCACGCGCTTCCTGCTCGTCGTATCGGTTTTGCGGCGGGATTCGTGGATTACGGCACCCGCTTCGCCGCGCTGCCCGGCGGCCGACGACCGGTACTTACGTGGTGGATGCCCCGCGAACGGGCCTCCGACCGGCCGCGAGCGCCCGAAGCGACGATCCCGCACGTCGCCGACAGGATGGCATTCCTCTCCAGCTGGACGGGCATCGGCTTCCCCTTCGAACGATACACGCAACTTCATCTCGACGGCGATCCCGCTTCTTCGTCGAGCCTGGCGCGCGTGCCTCCGTACGTGGAACCCGACGGCCGGACGGCCGAGCCCTTCCGACCGCATGCCTCCCTGACGCGCCCCCTGATCCAGCAGTGGTTCGGGAGCCTCGTCTCGGCGGCGAGCTGGGAGGACGCCTGGCTGGAGGATGCATTTCCGGCCTATCTCGATCTTTTCTCGGATGATTCCGACGGCCCCGACGAGGGCGATCTCCAGGTGCTGCGCGAGGCGTATCTTCGCGACCCGACCGGGCGGCGACCTCTGGTGTGGAGGCGGTGGAACCATCCTTCCGAGCTTTCCGACCTTCAAACGGCCGCGCGCGGCGCCTGGGTGCTGCACATGCTCCGCCGTCGCATCGGCGAGGAGGCCTTTCGAAACGCCGTGCACCGCTTCCTCGCGGACAATGAGTTCGAGGCCGCAACGACGGCGGATTGGCTCTCGGCGGTCGAAGCCGCATCCGACCGGGACGTCTCCGCGTTTGCGGATACCTGGATCTATGCCGGAGGGCACCCCAACCTTGCCGTGAGCTATGCCGCCGAGAACGGTTCGCTCCGCGTCCGCATCGAGCAGGTTCAATCCGGCGCGACCGTCCCGGACGCATACGCTCTCGACCTCGAGCTGGAGGTGGGCACCCTCGACGATACGGAGCGCTTCGACGTACGCGTGGAGGAGCGCGTAGAAACGGTTGAGATGTCCTTCACCGGATCGCCGCGTTATCTCGCCGTGGACCCGGCCGGCAGCTGGCTCCTAGAGTCCCGCGTCGATCAGTCCGCCTCGGCGTGGGTTGCACAACTACGACAGGCCACGACGCCCGCGGCTCGCCTCGCTGCCGCGAGGGCGCTCGGGGAATCGGGTCGGGACCCCGCCCTGCTTCTAGGTCTCCGATCGGCACTCGAGGCCGAGCAAGACGCAGGCGTACGGGCGGCCATCATCGAGGCCATAGGGCGGCTGCCTCACACGGGCGCAGCCGAGCGCGCCCTTACCGCCTCCTACGACGACGCGTCGCCTCGCGTACGCCGGGCCGTTCTCAGTGCCCTTTCCGACACGCCGGCAGCCGCGCAACTCGCCCTGCAAGCTGCCGAGACGGATCCCCATTACGAGGTGCAGGCCGAGGCGGTCCGTACCGTCGCTCGAATCGGCGCACCGAACGCCGTCGACCTGGCTCGCGCAGCCCTCGTAACGCCCTCCCGTGACGACGTCATACGCGCCGCCGGTCTCGAGGCGCTCGCCCGGCTCGTCGAGCAGGCCGAGCGGACCGCACTCGAGGAAGGGATGCGGTACGCCTCTGAGGTGCACTCTCGCCGCCTTCGAATCGCCTCCGTACATCTGCTGGGCCGCCT
>CAZXHQ010000058.1:0-7565 GCA_964640145.1 uncultured Rhodothermales bacterium
GACGTTGTCCATACGCTTGACCGTCATGATGGCTCCTTGGCGTCTAACGCATAGGGTTGTGTCCGGAGTGCGTAAGATAGGAAAACGGCTTCTGACCAGCGCCTCCTCGATGAGCAGCGGGTTCGCCAAAGCGGCGCGAAACTTGGGACAGCACTCGTAGGTCGCCCCCGGCGGACTACGGCCCACATGCACAGCTACGGGACGTCGAGCTCTTCGGCCAACGCCAAGTGCGGTTCTGCCTCCGGGCTGCTCAACGTCAGCCCCTGATACTGAAGGCCGAGCTCGCCCAAAGCACCGAGATGTCCAGCACGGTGGGAGTCACGGAGCGCATCAACATCGGGCCAACAGCCCCGGCCCCCCGCCAATGTAGGGGGATGCGACGATCCGATCCGGGTCGGCCTCCTTCCATCACCGCTCTCGATCGAGCCGGCAAGAACCGACGCGATTCACCTACGCCTGCGTGATCGTGTCGACCAGCAGCTGTACGTCCGCTGTGCTGGATTCGATGAGATCTCGCAGCTCTTGCAACGTATCGGCTCGTTGGTTGACAAGCCCTTTCAGTGCGAAATCCAACTGTTCTTCCAGTGGAACGGAGTCGGAGAGCTCGTCTCCGAGGATGAAGAGCTGCGCGGCGGCTCGTCCGGCGGCGATGGCGAAGACGGCCGGTCGGTAGGCGGCGGCGGCGTTCTGCGGCTCCCAGTAATGGCGTATGGCTTGATCGATGTTGACCGGAAGATCCCAGGCCCTGGAAACCTCCGCGCCCATCAGCTGATGGTCGATGCTGAACCTCATCAATTCTTGACCTATCGTCGGCGCACGGAAGGATTCCCGGCCGTCCTCTCGTTCATACCACAGCTCGGCGTACTTCTCCTCCTCCGCGCTGAGCAGGCACAACCTCCCGATATCGTGGATGAGTCCCGCCGTGAATACGATGTCCGGATCGTCTACGCCGGATTCGGAGGCCAGATCGCGCGCATATGCAGCCGCAGCGACGGCACCTCGAAGCACGTGGTCGTAGACCCGTCGGCATTCGTCCGTCGCAACGGTCGAGAATGTCTTTCGAAGGACTTCCGCCACGACGAGATTACATACCGGCTCGAGACCGATGAGCGTCACGGCGCGCTTGACGCTCGTTACGTTGCCCCGTACGCTGTAAAACGCGGAATTAGCATGCCGGAGTACCCAGGAAGAGACGACGGGATCGGCTTCGAGTATTTCACTAACCTGCTCGGGGCCCTCGTCGCCGTTCTCAGCCGAGACGAGGTCCAGGATCCGCGTTAGCGTGTGCGGCAGCGGCGGAAGGTCCACCTTCACCGTTTCGGTGATCGCTGCCTCCGTCGGAATCCGCGTGCCAGCGGCTATCACCGTTTCGATCAGCTCCAGCAGCTGCTCCTTCCGAAACGGCTTGGCGAGGTAGGCGCTGAAGCCGGCTTCCAGGTATCGCTCCTTCAACCCGGGAATAGAATAGGCCGTGCATGCGATGGCCGGAACGCTTTCGTAGCCGTCCATCTTGCGAATGGTATGGAGAACCTCCACGCCCGTGCGGCGCTCGTTGAGGGCAATATCCAGGAGCAGCAGGTCGAATCGGTGCTCTTCCGCACTGGAGAGCGCCTGATCCACTTCAGAAACGGAGACGACGTTGTAGTCCGGCACCAGCATCATCTCCATCACGCGCCTCGTCACGAGGTTGTCTTCGACGAGCAGCACAAAGGGACGGTCGGGCGAGTGGATCTTCGCAGTGACCTCGGCGGCGGACGCGGCGGGACGCCCGGGCGCTACCGGCGCCGGCGAAGGCGCCGTCTCCTCGAACGGCGCCGCAGGAGCTCTCGCCCCGGTCGGCGTCGAAGGCTCCCTCAACTCGGACGCCTTCTGAGGAGCTCCCGCCTCCGGCGGGCGCGGCGATTCGCGCGGATCGGGTGAGCGTACGCGTCCGGTGGTAGCGGTCGCCGGCTGGCTACCACCCCGCGCATCGCGCGGCGCCGTCGTCCCGGTTGAGACGACGACCGGGGGCCGTTCCAGGCCGGCATCCCGGTCGTCTTCATCGTCCGAGGAGAGATGCGGAATATCAACGTCCTTTTTTTGGCACCGTGCGGGAAAGCTCGCAGTACACGTCGTTCCTTCGCCGCGCGTGCTCGTAATCCGTATCTCCCCGCCCAGCTGTGCCATGAGCCGCTTCGCAATCGTGAGCCCGAGGCCGCTTCCCTTCGTGGTCCCGACGTGATCGATGTCTTCACAGGCAAAAGCTTCGAAGACTCGAGGAAGAAACGCCCGACTGATGCCGCATCCGGTATCTCTGATCACCACCTCTCCTCGACCATCTTGCGGCCGGATGCCCATCGTCACCCCGCCTTTCGGCGTGAAATTGACAGCATTAGACAGGATGGCCGACACTATCCGGCGCAGCGCGGAGGGATCCACGTCGGCCTCGACCGGAACCTCCGGATCGATGAACTTCAGCCATAGACCGCGTTCACGAATCTTTGGGCGGAATTCCTCCAGGACCTCCCTCGCATGAGCGACAATGTCGATTCGGGTCGGCTTCGTCACGAAGGACCCGCTTTCGATCTGCACGAGATCCAGAACGCTCGTCAGCGTATCGACGACCTGCGAGCCGTTGGAATGGATCGTCTGTGCGAGGCGCCTGTTGCTGCCCACCACTCCCCGCTGGATCACGTTCGAGAATCCCACGATCTCGACCAGCGGAAGCCGTATCTCCTGGACGACCTTTACCAGAAAGGACAGGCTGCCCGTATCTCGCTCGACATCTGACCGCGTCAGATGGGCAGTGTCGCGATCGTAGTCATCTATCATGGTCGCGGGGACTCAAGCTTCGTCAGTGACTGCACCATTTTGAAGAGTGCAGAACGGAGTTGCATCATGGCTGATCAACTCGTGCGGCAAAAACAGCGCCGTCACGTCCTTTTTTCGAAACGGCTTGCTGAGATAGGCGTCGAAGCCCGCCCCTAGAAATCGCTCGCGGTCCCCTTCCAGCGCATGGGCCGTAACGGCCACGATGGGTATGGCGTCATAGCCCGGGAAGGTCCTCATCCGACGCAGGACGTCGCCGCCGGTCATTCCGCCACCGAGATCGATGTCGAGAAGAACCGCGTCGTAAGCGGTCTCTGCCGCTCTCGTCAACGCGTCCGCACCGTCGGCGGCATAGTCGAGGCGGCAGTCTTCGCCGATCATCGATCGCACGAGCTGATGTACGACGAAATTATCGTCGACGAGAAGTACGGTGCGCCCGGCGAGCCGATCGGAGCCATGCTCGCCTCTTCCCCGCGGAGCCGCGGTGCCCGCGTCTCCGAGGACACGCGGAAGACGCAGCGTAAACGTCGATCCTTTTCCTTTCTCGCTCTCGACGTCCAGGGAGGCACCGAGCAAGTTCGCCAGCCGTTTGGAAATAGTCAGACCGAGGCCGGACCCTTCGAAGTCCCTCGTGGCACCTGCCGACTCTTGTTTATACTCGTCGAAGATGAACGGCAGAAAATCCGCGTCGATACCTATGCCGGTGTCCCGGACCTCGATCCGAATGTCTCGTTCGTCGCCACCGACAGTCACGTCAACGCGCCCCTCGCGCGTAAATTTTACGGCATTCGAGCAGAGGTGTGTGAGGATGCGGTCGAGCGCCGACACGTCCGTGAGCGCCTGGAAACCGTCCGATTCGGCGACGTCGAGATGCAAGTAAAGGCCGCGGCGCTCCGCCTCAGGTCTGAACATGTCCAGCGTTTGGCGAGTCTGGTGCACGACGTCCACCCGCTCGGTCTTGATCTTCATGTGACCGCCCTCGAGCTGCGCGAGGTCGAGCACGGAGGTGAGGGTCTGCATCAGCCGGTCCCCGCTCACCGCGATGTACTCGGCCAGTTCACGCTGTTCGTCGGCGGCGCGGTCGGCCAGTATCTCTGCAAATCCGATGATACCGGTAAGCGGCGTGCGGATCTCGTGGCTCATATTCGTGAGGAGCGATGTTTTTAACCGCGTCATCTCCTCGGCGCGCGCTTTCGCCTCGAGCGTACTGCGAAGGAATTCTTTCTGTGATGAGACGTCGCGGGCGATGACCGAGCCTCCGACCACGTTGCCGACTTGATCGCGAATCGGCGAGACGCTGAGGGATACCTCGATCGTGGTGCCGTCCTTCCGCCTTCGAACGGTTTCAAACTGATCGCGGCGTTTGCCCCGCCAAAGGTCGGCGAGCAAATCGCGTACTTCATCCTTTCGATCGTCGGGCGCGAGCAGCAGACCCGGCTCGCCCACGATTTCATCGGCAGCGTATCCAAAGAGCCTTTCAGCGGCGGCATTCCAATCCGTTATTGTGCCGTCCGGCGCGGCGCCGATGATGGCGTCGTTCGAGGATTCCACAATGGCGACCATGCGAGCGCGATTCGTCTCGGCCTCTCTACGGTCGCTAACGTCGCGGAGCACGGACAAATGGCGGTTGGGCAGAATGCCCGCGACGGCTCGGAATTCGACCTCGCGTACCGTTCCGTCCTTTCGACGAAGTCGGTATTCGCCTGCCTGTTTCCCTTCCTCGATGAAGGTCTTCCAATAGGCCCTGCCCGTTTCCACATCCACGGAAGGCGTCAGATCCCAGATACTCATCTGCATGAGTTCCTCCCGGGTGTATCCGAGCAGATCGCAGGCCGCAGGATTTGCATCTACATACCGAGCATTATCATCGGCAATCAACACGGCATCGAGCGCCTGTTCGAACAGCGCCTCCTGGTGGCTCCGCGCTTCACTGAGGGCCTCCTCGGCGTGCATCTGGGCCGTGACGTCCATGGCGACCCCGTTCCAGAGGGTGCTCCCATCGGCCTGGCGCACGGGCTGCGACGCAACGCGGTACCACTTGACCGGGCCGTCGGCGCCAAGACGGCCCTGCCAAACCCAAGGCTCGAGCGTTTCTTCCGACATCGCGACGCCGGCCTCAAATTCGAGCCGATCGTCGGGATGAATAGCCTCGAGCAGTAGCGAGGCGTCCTCTCGGAGCTGCTCGGTCGTGGCGCTGGTTATTTCTGAAATACCCTTGCTCACGTACGCCATTCGGACCGAACCGCTCCCATCTCGGACGAGCTGAAAGATCAATCCGGGCATGCTGTCGCCGAGCGCTTCGAAACGGGCGTTTGCCTGCTGCAAGGCCGATTCGCGCTCCTTCTTGCTCGTGACGTCGCGTACCGTCACCGCCAGACCATCCGCAATGCGAACCGCCGTGACCATAAACCAGCCGGTTATCCCTCCATGATCGTAAAATACCTCCTTTTCGGCGGGCTCGCCCGTCTCGACTACGCTGCAGTACGTTTCGAAAATCCCCGTCAACGTGGTCGGGTACAGGTCCAGAAGCCTTCGTCCGAGCAGGACCTCGGATCGGCGCCCAACCAGCTCGATGAAGCGGGGATTGACAAAAACGAACTCGAAGTCTACGATGCCCTTCCCCTCCCGTACGGCCTTGAAAACGGCCATACCGTCCATCGATGCGTCAGATACCGCTTTGACGAGCGCTTCCGACTCCGACAGCGTTTTTTCGGCGAGGCGACGTTCAGAAATGTTCTGATGCGATACCACGACCCCTTCGCCATAGCCGGCGAGCGGCGTAACGTGCATAGAGAACCAGCGCTCCCCTTCGGGCGCAGCCCGCGCATACTCGCACCGAAACGAGCTCGCGTCGCCGGCGAGGACGCGAAGGATGCCGTCCAGTGCTTTTTGGAACGACGCGTCGGCCTCTGCGGCTTCACGACACACGTCCACGTAGTTCCTCCCGACGGCCGCCCTGAAAAGGTCCTGCTCGCAGTTCGCTTCCGCAAATCGCTCGCACCCGCCGCTCACGGCGACGATCTCTCCGCCGGGATCCAGGACGGCGATGTGGGCTTCGAGCGAAGAAAGAATCGATCGCTGAAGCGCCTCGCTCTTCCTGAGCGCGCTGTCGGCACGCTCCTTCCTTAACCGAAGATCTCGCTCCCTGAGAGCCGTACGGACGGCCGGGCCCAGGCGGGCCAGCCGGTCCTTCAACACGTAGTCCGATGCCCCCTGGCGAAGCATCGTTACCGCCAGCTCTTCATTGATGACCCCGCTAACGATGATGAACGGGACCTCCAGGTTGCGGCTCTGCATCAGCGCCAGGGCGTCCGAGGCCCTGAATCGCGGCATCGCGTGATCGGAAAGGACGATGTCGAAATTCGCCTCGTCGAGGCACGATATGAACTCTTCTCGGGTCTCGACACGCCTGAACTCGACGTCAAGATTCTCCTTCTCCAGCGCGCGCTTCACGAGCGCGGCATCGGCCGGATTATCCTCCAGATTGAGCACCCGGACGCTATATGATGTATGGCGCATTCGAAAAATCCGACGTCTTAAATCTTCGATCCTCTCCCCACCATCCTGCTCACGTAAACCCTGCTCTCTCAGCAGTAAGCGAGCATCGATCCTGAATTGCATGTATCGTCGCCGGTGGCGCCGACTTTACAGGGTCGCCTTCAGTACGAAGAGGATTTCATAAAGGCGGCGGCTGCTCGTTGAGAAGAAGCCAGTAAAAGCCGAGGTGGCGGACGGCGTCGTTGAATTCCTCGTATCCGACCGGCTTTCGCACGTAGCTATTGGCGCCCAGATCGTAGCTCGTGATGACGTCCCGTTCCTCGCGGGACGTCGTCATGACCACGACCGGAAGCCGGCGCGTCCGCTCGTTCGCCCGAATTTCCTGAAGGACCTCCAGCCCGCTCACCTTCGGCAGCTTGAGATCGAGCAGAATGAGCATGGGGAGAGGCCGAGCCGGCCGCTCACCGTCTCCAAAAAGGATATCCAGGGCCTCGGCCCCATCGCGTGCCACCACGATCTCGTTTTCAATGCCTTGTCTCTTGAACGCCCGAAGTGTCAGCTCGGCGTCCTGAGGGTTGTCTTCGACGAGCAGAATCGTCCGTTCGTCACTGTCTGAAGCAGCCATCGTGCCTTTCTTATCGTGCCTTTCTTTCCGATATCGCCGGAGAAACCCTCCCCAGGCGGATTTTTGTGTAGTTGACGGTGAAGAAGTTAGTTCACGGTAAAGTAGAACGTTGCGCCGCGGCCCACTTCGCTGTCACACCATATGCGTCCACCATGCCTCCCCAGGACGCGGCGGGCCGTAGCCAGGCCGATCCCGTTACCTTCGAATTCGTAAGACGTATGGAGGCGTTGAAACGGCTGAAAGAGCTTGTCCGCGAACGACATGTCGAATCCAACGCCGTTGTCGCTCACGCAGTACACCGTCTCGCCGTCACGCTGCTCCGCCCGAAAGGCGATGTGGGCCTCCGGCTCGTGGACGGTGTACTTCCACGCGTTCTCGATGAGATTCCTGAGGACGGTGGTCAGGAGCGTCTCGTCTCCTTCCGTCGTCAGGCCGTCCTCCACGTCGACCGTCACCCGACGCTCCGGCTCTGCAGCCGCCAGCTCCCGAACGATGGCGCGTGAAATCTCGCTCAGGTCGACGGGGGCGTACTGGATATCGCTTCGGGTTACTCGAGAGAGGCCCAAGAGGTCGTCAATCAGGCTCGACATGCGCTGCGCGCCGTCCTGGATGTGCTGCAGGTAACGCAGCCCCT
>CAZXHQ010000058.1:7665-11830 GCA_964640145.1 uncultured Rhodothermales bacterium
TCCTCCTCCAGGGCCCGGCTAAAGCCGGCCAACGCCCTCAGCGGCGCACGAAGGTCGTGCGAGACGGAATAGGCAAACGCTTCCAACTCGGCGTTGACCGAGGCCAGCTCCGTCGTCCGTCTGCGGACGCGTTCTTCGAGTTCTTGCTGCAGCTCGCGGAAGGCATGTTTCGTCTGCTGCAAATCCGTCACATCCTGGGCGACCAGAAGAAGAGCGAGCCCGTCGGTGCCGCTCGTGTCAACCAGGCGACGGGCATTGATCAGGATGGTCCGACGAGCGCCGTCGGGCAATTCTATCTCGATCTCGACGTCTTTAAAACCGACTTCCCGCGTCCGCAGTTCATCCAGTCGGTTTTCGAGCTCAGGGACTTTCCACTGGCCGCCGTTCAGGTGGTAGAACTCTCTATCAACCACCTGGCGTCGGCTCAGGTGGGCGAGGGTGTAGAACGCGGAATTTACCGCCTTCACACGAAGCTGATCATCCAGAACGACCAGCGCTTCACGCATGGTGTCGAAGATGGCGAGGGCGTATGTCCGTAGGTCGTCATTCGGACAGTCGGTCGATCCGAACTTCTTCATCATTTCTGAATGGATCAAAGGAGGCCGGAGGCCCGGAATGAAAAATCGCGAAGATGATTTCTGCGATCCGCGCGGCGCCGGAGTCATTCGCCTGACGTAGCGGTACGTACGGAGGTCTCGCCCGCAGCCAAAGCGGCGTGGACGGTATCACGGGCAAAAAACTAACCGAATTGTCACCGCAGAGTTCTCGCGCGATGGCGCGACCCCGGTACCTGTTCTCCGTCGAGAGGTAGCTCGACGGTCAAGGTTGATCCCCGCCCAAACTCACTCTCCACATAAACCCTGCCGCCATGTCCTTCCACGATCCGCTTTACGATGAGCAGCCCCATGCCGGTGCTCCGCTCGCCTGCAGTTCCCCGAACGCTCGTCTTTCCGAACGCTTCGAAGAGTCTGTCCTGCTCGTCGGCGGGAATGCCCTGACCGTTGTCGACGACGGCGATCACCGCCCAGCCGTCCTTCTTCCCGACGTATACGTCCACCGCGGCGCCCGGCGGAGAGTACTTCACGGCATTGGAGATCAGGTTATCCAGCACCTGTTCGATCTTGTCCGGATCGACGCCGATCAATGGAAGGCCGTCGGCGCAGTGCACCCGGATGTCTGTCCCTTTCTTACGCCCCAGGGCACGATGTGCGGCCACATTGCTCTGCACGAGGGAGGTCAGATTTACTTCCCTCGGCCGCAGCCGCAGCTCTCCGGATTCTATGCTGGAGACGTTCAAGAAGTCTTCGACCACCCGCAGCATGCGCTCGCCTGCGCGCCCGATCTCGGTGAGCATCTCGACGTGACGACCGCTTAGCGAGTCTGCCACGGCGTCGAGCAGCACTTCGCTGCACATGATGATCGAGCCCAGCGGACTGCGAAGGTCGTGCGCTGCCATGGCTAAGAAATGATTCGTCTCCCGATTCAGATGCTCCGGCTCGGTGTTCTTGTCGGCCAGTTCGAGCCGCGTCTCGACGAGCTCATCGTTGAGACGCGTCAGGTCTTCCAGCAAGGCCGCCCCGCCGTTTTCGACCAAGAACCTCCTAAGAGCGACGAACGCCTCGGCTGCATCATGTCCCGGCGTCTTAGTCATCGTGAGGCGGCCGTCTTGTTCCAGGTCGCGAGGCCGTCAGAGATGCGGCTCACGTGCTGAACGTCGAAGACACGGCCGTGGGCATGATCCGGAAACTCGGTAATATGCCCGGCATTCTCCTCACTGCCGTCCATGAGCAATACGTTTAGAGGCTCGGTCTCGACTACCGTTCGGGCGTCAGAGCCGGATACGATTTGCATCTGGAAACCCTCTCAAATCCATGCGTTCGCGGTGCGATCAGCCGGCGTGGAACCTCACAGGCATCAAAGAACCACCGTCGACGGCGCGTTTTCTTCGGTTTTGCTGAAGCGTCGAGCTAACTGCCGCATCAGAGAGTTGCAGTAAAGATTCCGGCCGCGCAAGCACGAAAGTTGCGTTGCCCGCAAAGTCGAATGCGTTTCTCATTTCATTCAGTTGCAAATCCAACGAAGATTCAATCCGAGATCGAGGCCGGCAAGGAGCATTCGGCAATCACGGCCTCAAGACACGCTTGACGTATGTATCGTCCATCCTGCCGACACCTTTAACTTCGCACGATCCTCTTCATCGGCCGGGTGAATCCGCGTCCGATTCGAGGGCATCCCTGTATTATGCCGGCGCGACGCGTATCCTTATCTAACAGCGACGATGCCGGCTCTCGTGCCATTCGGACATGCGGGCGCCCGCAGAACGGTTCACATGCCAGGTTTCATCTTCGTCTTAAACACGGGAACTCAACGGAATGAACGAAGCGACGGCGGACGATCGGATCATTGATAAAGGAGCCTTCTCAGACCTCGATAAAGCGTTGCGGGGTGATCTCGTGTTGCCCGGTGATCAGACCTACGACGCGACGCGCGCCGTCTGGAACGGCATGATCGATCGCAGTCCGAGCGGGATTGCCCGATGCCTGGGCCCAACCGACGTACAGGCGACCCTGGCCTTTGCGCGTTCGCATGGAATGCAGGTATCCGTGCGTGGAGGAGGGCACAACATTGCGGGCCTCGCCGTGTGTGACGGCGGGTTGATGATCGACCTGTCCCTCATGCGCGGTGTGCGCGTGGATCCGGAAGCGCGGACGGCCCACGCGCAGGCTGGTTGCTTGCTGTTCGACGTCGATCGCGAGACGCAGGCACACGGCCTGGCCGCGGTGCTCGGATTTGTCTCTACCACCGGTATCGCGGGTCTCACACTCGGAGGCGGCTTTGGCTACCTGACGCGTCAGTACGGATGGACGTGCGACACCGTCCGATCCGTCGAAGTGGTCACGGCAGACGGACGCATCATTCGGGCGAGCGAGCAGGAAAACAGCGACCTGTTCTGGGGATTACGCGGAGGCGGCGGAAATTTTGGCATCGTCACGGACTTCGAATACGAATTGTATCCCGTCGGACCGCAGATCGTCGGCGGCGGGATCGCCTGGCGATGGGAGGATGCGCCCGCCGTACTGGAGATGTACCGCGACCTGTTGCGGGAAGCCCCACCGGCGTTCGTGTGCGTGGCCGCGCTCCGCCTCGCACTCCCGGCCCCGTGGATCGATGAGAGCGTTCATGGGAAGCCCATCATCGCCCTCTTTGTCTGTCATACCGGCTCCATCGACGAAGCCGAGTCCCAGGTCGCTCCGATCAAATCATTCGGCTCTCCGGTCGGGGACGTCATCCAACGCCGATCGTACGTCTCGCAACAGAGCATTCTCGATGCCACGCAGCCGAAGGGTCGCCGTTATTACTGGAAGTCGGAGTACCTGCCGGATCTCAAGAAGGAGATGACGGCTTCTCTTATCGAGCGTACGGAGCGCATCCCTTCGCCGCATGGAGCGATTCTTCTCTTTCCGGTCGACGGCGCGATCGGCCGCCTGCCGGATGATTACTCCGCCGCTGGGAATCGCGATGCCGGCGTCGTGCTCAATCTCGCCTCGGCCTGGGAGGATCCTGCGGACGATGATGAGAATATGGCGTGGGCACGCAGTGCATGGGGGCAGTTGCGCGGGTTCTCGACCGGCGGCGTCTACATTAACTTTCAAACCGACGATGAAGGAGAGGAGCGCATCCGTGCCGCCTACGGCCAGAACTACGATCGGCTCGTTGAGGTGAAGACCAGGTGGGATCCGGGAAATATCTTCTCGATGAACAAGAACATTCCTCCAAGGTCGTAGGCGCCGATCGCACTGGACGGCTGCGCCTCGTCGGCCGGATCCTTCCGCTCGCGGGCACCCTCTCCAAGCGTGCAGTGATGCGCTGTGCGAGTCCCCAAGACTCAGGAATGGTGCAGCGGCTGCTACCGCGGACATACCTGGCGGGATCATCTTGCTTCAGGTCGGCCGAGCACTTCGACGAAGCCGTGCCGCCAGCTCGCATAAATCGATTGCCACGCGAGTTCTGACTTTGCCCTGGCGTTGAAGCCGCCCCGGATCTGTGTCATCATCGAAACAGAGATCCACCTTCTCGCCGTCGTGAAAGACGCCCACCCGCTCCTGCGCATGGACGCCTTCGATCACGACGTCGCTCGCCTGAGAGCTCGCGTACACGCTCCAGC
>CAZXHQ010000059.1:0-11828 GCA_964640145.1 uncultured Rhodothermales bacterium
CGAGATGGGTACGGCGCGCATGGGGCGTGACCCGAACACGTCCGTGCTGAACGCTCACAACCAGGCGCACGACGTCAGGAACCTGTTCGTTACGGACGGCGCGTGCATGACCTCTTCGGCCTGTCAGAACCCGTCCGTAACCTACATGGCGTTGACGGCACGGGCCGTCGATTACGCCGTGAACGAGATCAACAGCGGCAATTTGTAGCTCTCATCTGCCGTGCCTCCGAATTCTTGCTCGAAGCGGATACACCGCATCCTCTCGAATCCGCACACGACGACCGGCGTTTGGATACGTCCGGCAGCGTGGCATCCGACGCGCCGATGACGTTCACGTACTCCCATTGAGACGTTCGCCGTATGAGGTTCTTCTTCGCCGCTCTTCTTCTGCTGCCCGCCGCCGCGGCGGCTCAGGAGGCCGATACCCTCGAGATGACGCTTCCGGAGCTGACGGTCGACGCCGTCCGGGAGACCGAAACCACTGCGTCGGCGCCCTACGCGCTGTCCGTCGACGTGCGGGGGCCGGACGAGCTGGCGTACGAGCCGGCCCTGTCGCTGGAACGCATTCTGCGCTCGCTTCCGGGGGTCTGGATCAACGACCGGGGCCACTTTGCGCTCGGAGAACGCATTTCGGTGCGGGGAATGGGTGCGCGCGCCGCCTTCGGCGTGCGCGGGCTTCAGGTCCTGCTGGACGGCATACCGCTGACCATGCCGGACGGTCAGGCCGTGCTCGATATCGTGGAGCCGTCTGTGGTGCGGCGGACGGAGCTTTTGAGGAGCCCGGCGTCGCTCTTCTGGGGGAACGGTTCCGGCAGCGTGCTCTTTCTGTCGAGCGCCGAGCGCCCGGATGCGCCCCGGGTGCGCGCTCGCGCCGTGACCGGATCGTTCGCGCAGAACCACTTCCTGCTCGAAGGTGCGACGCCGGTCGGACGGCACGACGTTCAGTTCTATGCATCGAACCTGTCGCAGGAGGGATACCGCGAGTATTCGAGCGGGACCCAGCGGCGGGCCGGGACCATCGGACGGTTCCGGCTGGGTGCGGCCTCGCAGCTGCGGACGGTGGCCGCCGTGGCGCATCAGGACACGGAGCATCCCAGCTCGCTGACGCGAGAGCAGATGGAGGAGGATCCGACCCAGGCCCGGCCCGACTTCGTCTCCGGCCGCGCCGGCAAAGAGAGCCTGCACGCCCAGGTAGGCGCGACGCTCGAGCATCGGACCGCGCCGGGCACGTTCAGCGCATCGGCCTACGGCGTGCGTCGCCTGCTCGACAATCCGCTGCCGTTCGCGTATATCGACGTCGACCGCACGGCCGGGGGCATTCGGTCGGCTTTGCGCGGGGAGGAAGGCCGGCTCCAGTGGGGTGTGGGCACGGATGGCGCACTCCAGCATGACGAGCGGAAGAATTTCGACGTCGAGGCCGGCGAGGCAGGCGAGGAGATCCAGCTCGACCAGACGGAAGACGTACTCTCCGCCGGCGCCTTCGTGTACGGCGGCGTCGAAGTCGTGCGGGATCTGAGTCTCACGACGGGCATCCGCTTCAGCAGCGTCCGGTTCGAAATGGACGATCATCTGCTCGAGAACGGCGACCAGTCCGGCAGCCGATCGTTCTCCGCCTGGAGCCCCTCCATAGGCCTTTCCTATCGCCATGAGGGGGTGCTCTTGTTTGCCAACTATGGGACGTCCTTCGAGACGCCGACGACGACGGAGCTCGTCAACCGCCCAGACATGACGGGCGGCTTCAACCCGGATCTCGATCCGCAGATCGCGCGCGGCGTCGAGATAGGTGTGCGCGGTGCGGTCGGGTCGACCCTCCTGATCGACGTGGCCGCGTTCTCCATGAACGTAGACGGACGGTTGGGCTCGTTCACGAACGACCTCGGCCGGGAATACTTCCGCAACGTCGGGGAGAACACCCACCGCGGCGTAGAAGCCGCGCTGACGTGGCTGCCGGCGCCGGCGTGGCAGCTGGAGGGGGCCTATACCGGTAGCCGATACGTGTTCGAGGAGGAGGCGCTCCGGGGCAACCTCCTGCCGGGCATTCCGGAGCATCGTCTCTATGCGAGCGCGCGCCTCGATCGGGCCGGATGGTGGGCCCGCGTGGAAGCGGAGGCCGTCACCGAGTATTATGTGAACGATGCCAATACGGCCGTAAACGACGGATATGCCGTCTTCGACGCCTCGTTGGGGCACGAGGGGCTCGGCCTCGGGTCGGCCCGGCTCGAGCCGTTCGTGACGGTGCGAAACGTCTTCGATGCGGCGTACAGCAGCTCCGTCACCGTGAACGCCTTCGGCGGCAGATATTATGAACCCGCGCCCGGCCGGGCCATCCTGGCCGGTGTACAACTCAATATACTTCCCTGACCATGAAACGACTCTTTGCGCTCGCCGTCGTCACGCTTCTCGTTGCTCCATCCGCCCTCTCCCAGGACAGCCGCGATCCCGCCGACTGGGAGGTTCACGATCGAGAACGGCCGCAGCCGACGGTCATCATGCCGCCGACGCCCAGTACGCAGGAACAGGCCGGCCGCCCGCCGTCGGACGCTATCGTGCTGTTCGGCGGCACCGGCCTCTCCGCCTGGGAAACGCCCGACGGCGAACCGGCTCCGTGGCAGTCGACGACCGAATACTTTCAGGTGCTGCCGGGGACGGGCGGCATCCAGACGAAGCAGGGCTTCGGCGACGTGCAGGTTCACGTAGAATGGACGGCGCCCGAACCACCTGTTGGAGAGGATCAGGATCGCGGAAACAGCGGCGTCTTCCTTATGGGCCGGTACGAGGTTCAGGTGCTCGACGTGTATCTGAACCGGACGTACCCGGACGGGCAGGCGGCCGCCGTGTACGGTCAGTATCCGCCCCTCGTCAATGCGATGCGCGCTCCGGGGGAATGGAACGTCTACGACATCGTGTTCACGCGTCCGCGGTTCGACGGGCAGGGGAATCTGGAGTCCCCGGCCTACGTGACCGTCTTCCATAACGGCGTGCTGGTGCAGAACCACGAAGAGCTGACCGGGCCGTCGAGTCATTACGAGCGGCCGGAATACGAGGCGCATCCCGATCGGCTGCCCATCTCGCTGCAGGACCACGATCACCCCGTGCGGTTCCGCAACATGTGGGTCCGCGAGCTCGAATAAGGTCTGCGGGTTCCGTGCACGTCACCGGCACTGAATGACGCCTGCCGCGTGTACGGCCCGGATCATTTCGACCTGACGACAGGAAATTTCTCCGGATGCCATTCTCGGTTCGATCGGTTGCGGTCCGCGTTGCTTGTGCCGTGCTCGTCGCGGCGTCGCTCGTCGCATCGTGCACATCCGACCCGTGGCCACCGGGCGTCCAGGAGGTGCCCGAAGGCGCTCCCGTCCTGTCCCCGGACGAGGCATTGGAGACCTTCTACCTCCCGCCGGGCTTCGACATCGAGCTCGTGGCGAGCGAGCCGATGATAGAGGATCCGGTGGCCATCGACTTCGACGCGGACGGCCGGATGTGGGTCGTCGAGATGCGTGCCTACATGCCCGACGTGGAAGGCACGGGCGAGCGGGTTCCGAGGGGCCGCGTCTCCGTGCTCGAAGACGTGGACGGTGACGGCCGGATGGATCGAAGTACCGTCTTTCTCGACAGCCTCGTGCTGCCCCGCGCGGTCAAGGCGCTCGATCACGGAATTCTGGTAGCGGAGCCGCCCTATCTTTGGTTGGCCCGCGATACGACGGGCAATCTGTCGGCGGACGTTAAGGAGGTCGTCCGCGACGACTACGGCCGCCGGGCGTCGAATCCGGAACGCAACCCGAACGGCCTCGTCTGGGGGCTCGACAACTGGATCGTCAGTGTCTGGTACGACCGGCAGATCCGGATCGATGCCGAGGGAAACTGGTCGAAGGCGTCGACGCTGGACGACGGCCAGTGGGGCGTCTCTATCGACGATTACGGTTACGTATTCAAGAACTCGAATGAAGACCCGCTGCGGGTCGAACTTATTCGGAGCTCCTACTTCGCCCGAAATCCGAACCTGGAGCGTACGCGCGGCGCGTATGTCGACCTCGTCGACGACCATACCGTCTGGCCGGTTCGTCCGACGCCGGGCATCAACCGGGGCTATCGCGACCGGATGCTGCGAGAGGACGGTACGCTGGCGACCTTTACGGCGGCCGGTTCGCCGGTCGCCTTTCGCGGAGATCGGCTTCCACACGAGCTCGTCAACGACGTCTTCGTCACCGAGCCCTCCGGCAATCTCGTCCGGCGCTTCGCCGTGGAGCGGCACCCGGACGGATCCATGTCGGCCCGCAACGCCTACGAAGACGTGCGGGGTGAATTTCTCGCGTCGACGGACGAGCGATTCCGGCCCGTCAATCTCTTCTCGGGTCCCGACGGGACGCTCTACGTGGTCGATTTCTACAGAGGAATCGTGCAGCACCGCGACTATCTTACCGAGTATCTCGAAGACTACATCCTCCGCCACGGGCTGGACGAGCCGGTCGGCCTGGGAAGGATTTACAGGATTACGCATGAGGACCATCGACCGGCCGAGCGGCCGGCCCTCTCGGCCATGAGTGCCATGGAACTCGTCGAAACGCTCTATCACCCCAACGGCTGGTGGCGTGATGCGGCGCAGCGCCTTCTGGTGGAGCGGGGTGACCGTTCGGTGGCGTCGGCGCTGCGCGACATGGTCGTTTCGGCCGATGACGAACGCGTGCGCCTGCACGCGCTCTGGACGCTCGAGGGTCTCGGTGCTCCGCCGAGCCCGGCAGCACTTCACGACCCGTCACGATACGTTCGGGCGGCGGCGGTGCGCGCCTTCGAAGGCCGCGTCGACCTCGTCGACGCCCTTCAGGATAGCAGTACGGTCGTGCAGCGACAGGTCGCCGCCTCGCTGAGCACGCTTCCGCGGGGACTCGCCATGGATTCGGCGGCCGATCTTCTCCTCCGGCGAGGCGACGATCCGGTGGTCGTCGACGCCGTACTGAGCGGCCTGGCAGGCCGCGAGCTGGCGCTGCTGGGCGAGCTGCTCGATGTCGCCGAGACGGAGACGCTCCAGGATGCGATCGCCATGGCCTCGGCGGCGGCCCTAAGATCGGGGCAGCGGGCGGAGGTTTTTGCCCTGGTCGCCGAAGAAGACCGTCCGTCCTGGCAGCGCCTGGCCGTGCTGGACGGCATCCTTGCGTTCGCGCCGGATCCGCCCCGCGACACGACCCGGTGGATCGATTTCGAACCGCGTGAGCTGGAGGCGACGCCCAGGGGGCTGTTGGCGGCGGCCGAAAGCCCTGCGGGCGACGTCAGGGCGGCGGCGGAGCAGGCGCTGCAGCGGTTCACGTGGCCCGGCAAGCCCGTCTCGGAACGACCGGCCGTTCGGCCGCTCTCGCCCGAAGAACAGGAACGCTTCGAGCGGGGGAGGGAACGATTCGCCGTCGCGTGCGCGCCGTGTCACGGAGAGGAGGGCGGCGGCCGGCCGGGCGAGGGTGCCGCGCTGGCCGGATCGCGGTGGGTCAACGGCGACGAGGACCCGCTCATTCGGATCCTTCTGCACGGGATGGAAGGCGAACAGCTCATGCCCCCGCAGCGAAATCTAAGTGACGAAGAAATGGCCGACGTGCTCACCTACATCCGACGGGCCTGGGACAACCGGGGATCCGTCGTCAGCGCTGCGGAGGTGGCGGAGGTCCGGGGTCGCACGGCGTCGCGGAGACATCCGTGGACGGAGCAGGAGCTGGAGGCCCGTTGAGTCGTCGCGCCTCTCGGCGGATCGTAAGCCGGGTCGCGTCCGCGCTGCGCTCGACGCTCGCCGGCCGGCGCGCCTCGATTGGCGGCACGAGCCGGACGGACGGCAAATAATTCTCCGTCGGCCTGCGTAGTTTGCAGCGTTGACAGCCTCTCATGTCGAATAGCGAGTCTCGAGAACGATGAAAACGGTCACTTTTGGAGAGATCATGCTGCGGCTCTCGCCGCCGGGCTACCGGCGCTTCATACAGGCACAGTCGTTCGACGTCACCTACGGAGGCGGCGAGGCGAACGTAGCGGTCGCTCTGGCGAACTACGGATTTGAAAGCTACTTCCTTTCCAAGATACCGCGCCACGAGATCGGCCAGGCCTGCGTCAACCATCTTCGGCGGTTCGGCGTCTCCGACCGTTTCGTCGTGCGCGGCGGCGAACGCCTGGGCCTGTATTATCTCGAAACGGGCGCGAGCCAGCGCGGCTCGAAAGTCATTTACGACCGGGCCGGCAGCGCCGTCACCACCCTGACCGCCGAGGAGGCTCAGCTCGACCGCGTCTTCGAAGACGCGAAATGGTTTCACTGGACCGGCATCACGCCGGCGCTGGGCGAGCGGCCGCGGCGGACCCTCGTGGAGGCCTGCAAGCAGGCGAAGGCGGCGGGAGCCACGGTCAGCTGCGATCTGAACTTCCGGGCCAAGCTGTGGACGGAAGAGCAGGCGCAGTCCGTCATGCGTCCGCTGATGGAATACGTGGACGTCTGCATCGCGAACGAGGAGGACGCCGAGAAGAGCCTCGGCTTCACCGCGGGGGCCTCCGACGTGGAGTCCGCCGAGCTCGACGAGGCCGCCTATTTCAGCCTGGCCCGGGAGCTGAAAAGGGAATACGATTTCGAGGGCGTCGCCATCACGCTGCGGGAGAGCTTCTCCGCGTCCATGAATGGCTGGAGCGCCGTCCTGCACGACGACCGCGACTGCGCCGAGCCGCAGCGCTCATCGCGTTATGAGATCCAGCTCGTCGACCGGGTCGGGGGAGGTGATTCGTTCGCGTCCGGGCTGATCGCGGGCCTTCTGACGAAAGAGGACACGCGCGAGGCCCTCGAATTCGCTGTCGCCGCCTCCTGCCTGAAGCAAACGATCCCCGGCGATTTCAATCTCGTCTCCATCGAAGAGGTCGAGAAGCTGGCGACGGGGTCGGGATCAGGGCGGGTGGAACGGTAGTAATATCCCTGTTTGGCCTTCGGCAGGCTGGTGCGAACGCTGTGTCTTAGTGGTCCGACCTTGCGTTGAAAGGTAAAGGTTGAAGGTTCTTTCGACTTGGGGACGAAAAACTTTCAACCTTCAGCCTTCAACCTTCAGCTATTCCATAGGCATGGATGACCGCTACCGCCTATCTCTCGCCTGCATCGTCCCGCTGCTGCTCCTCCTCTCGCCTCCGCCGGCGTCCGCACAGCCCGACACGAGGGTCGATTCCCTGGTTGCCGAAGCCGAGCGGTATCGACGGATCGGTGCGCCCGCCGGCGCTCTGCGACACTACCGTCAGATCCTCGAGGTAGACCCCCGCCACGGGGGCGCCTTGCGCGGACTGGCGGAAATAAACCTCGAGCTAGAGAACTGGCAGGAGGCGGGGCGGTGGGCCGATCGGGTGCTGGACCATGAGCCGGAGGACACCACGGCGCACTATGTTCGCGCCATCGCATACCGCGAGCGGGCCAGGCTGAAATTGCTGCTTCAGCATCGAGACTGGAGCGGCGCCGAGCGTCATTTCGGCTGGATACTCGAGCGAGATTCACTGTTCCGCGACGTGCTGGTCCAGTACGCGCTTCTCAAACAGTATGCCGGCAATGATTCGGCAGCGATACGGCTGGCCGACGCTCAGGTGAGACTGCGTCCCGACCTCGCCGATGCCCGAATGGCTCGGCTCGAGGTGTACGATCATTTCGTGCGGAATGAGAGCCGTAAGGGGGTGTTGTCTGCGCTCGCCTCGATCGACTCCGACCTGGCGCGATACTTCATCGGGGAGAAGCTTCGCCGAGAAGGGGATCTGCAGGCTGCCGATTCCGTGTATGCCGCTCTGGTGGACGAGCCCTCCCGCGTTCCGCTGCAGCCCCTTCTCCTCTCTCGCGCACGCGTCCACTTCGCGCTTGGACGCGGAAAGAGGGCGCAGAAATATTTCGACCGGGCCGTCCAGAGCATCGAAGCCCCTGAAGATGCCGCGTACCTGTTCGACGATGCCAAGTACGTGATGAACGACGATGAGCTGGCCGCCTATCGATCTCTGCGCCAGCCCGAGAGCTTCCGCCGTTTCTTCAGAACCTTCTGGCGTCGTCGCGACCCCCTGCCGGCGCATACCGTCAACGTCCGGCTCGCAGAGCATTACCGCCGCCTGGATCTCGCCGAGACGTCGTACGCCTATGACGGAGCGGTCTTCTGGTTCAATGAGCCGGAGGGTCACCGGCAGCTCGAGTTTCCGCAGGCTTATCGCCTCAATGAACGGTTCAACGACAAGGGCCTTGTCCTTATTCGACATGGTGAACCCGACCGGCGCGCGACGGCGGTTTCTCAAGGCTCGCCGCCGAATGAGTCGTGGCGCTACCTGTCCACGGATCTCGACTTTCACTTCACGATCGGGGAAGGCGGCACAGGAAATAACTGGCGTCTGACGGCCGTATTGAAGCATCCGGAGGTTCTGCGGGCGCGAGAATCGTGGGGCGTAGAGTATCGCCAGATCTTGACTGCCCGGACGCTTATCGAACGCGAGCATCATCTCGTGAGCCTGGAGATGGAAAGCCGCGAGCACGTACTGCGCGGCCTGTCCACGGACACGCATAGCTGGTCAGGAGAGGTCAGGGCGCTGGAATTCGGCCAGCAAGTCGCGGCCTTTCGAAGCGCGGATGGAAAGACCCGCCTGCATGTGTACATGGGCGCCCCCATCGACGCTGCGCGCGGTTCTCCAGTAACTGAGATGAGCGTGGAGGCGGGCCACACACTTTTGGACCGCGCGTGGAACGTGGTCGACCAGCACCTCGACACCCTCCAGGTACGCCTTGGATCGAGCGGGCCCGTATATGCTGCCCGGCCCCTGGTCGCGCCGGGATCCCACGGCGTCGCGGTCCACATGATGTCGACGGACGCGGATCTGGTGGGAGGGTATCGTTTCGAATATACCGTTCCGGACTTCACGGCGCCCGGCCTGGCGATGAGCGATGTATTGTTGTTCCACGAGGTGGAGGACGCGGAGCCGCCGCTGTCATTTCCGGATGCCGACGACATAAGCCTCGGAGACGACCTCGAAGCCGACGTACCCTTCGGCGTCTATTTCGAGCTGTACGGTCTCGAGCTCGGCGAAGATGCCATGGCGCGATACGACATCGCCTACAAGCTCACGCCCACGAAGGGCCGGAGAAAATTTCTCGGCATTCTCGGCCCCGTCGTGTCCCGCCCGGCGCTGGTCGTTGAAACGACCGAATACTCGATGGATGAAAGTTCACTGGAGCGATTTCGGATGGACCTCGGCGACGTTCCGGCCGGCGACTATACGCTGACCATCACCGTGCTCGATAACGTATCCGGCTCGGAAGTGCAGAAGTCGAGACAGGTTGTGCTGCGGAAATAACGTGGGCTCTCGAACGGGACGATCCGGTGAGCAGGGTCGACCCGACCGCGGTTGGCCCCCCGCCAGTATTCGGGCAATAGACGCATCGTGCGACGTCCGCCGGCTATAAATTCTCCAGCCCCAGCCGCTGCGCCAGCTCGTCGCGCCGGCCGCGGCTTACCTTCAAGCGCCGGCCGTTCTTCAGCGTGATGGCGTAGTCGCCGCCGGGTGCGTGATGCAGGGACTCGATGAGGTCGAGGCGCACGATCGTCGAGCGGTGGATGCGGAAGAAGTCCGCGGGGTCGAGCCGCTCCTCGAGCGTCTGCATCTGCTCCCGAATCAGAAATGTGTTGTCGTCGACGTGCAGCTCTGCGTACGGGCCGCTTGCGGAGATGTAATCGATCTGCTCGACGGGGACCACGCGCACCTTCCCGCGCATGTCCACGGCGACGCGCTCGAGGTAGGTGCGCTGTTCTTTTTCCCGCTCCTCGTCGTCGCCGCGAAAGAGCGCCAGCAGGCGTTCCTTGACGGCATCCACTTCCTTCAGCCGCAGCGTGTTCCTGGCCCGCTCGAAGGCCTGCTCGAACCGTTCGTCGTCGAACGGCTTGAGCAGGTAATCGACCGCCGCCACGTCGAAGGCGTGAAGGGCGTATCGGTCGTAGGCCGTCACAAATATCGTCAGGGGCATGTGCTCGGCCCCCACGTCGCTGACGACTTCCAGTCCCGTTTTCCCCGGCATCTGCACGTCGAGAAATACCAGGTCGACGTCGGCGTCACGAATTGCCTCAACGGCGTCGGAACCGTTGTCGAGCCGACCGGCGATGGTCACCTCGTCATAGGGTGCCAGCAGATCTTCGAGTCGCTGGCGAGCGAGCGGCTCGTCGTCGACGATCAGTACGCGAATCTCGTCGTTTTTAGGCATGCGTCTCTGAAGTCATTGTCGTGCGTTCGGCCGGGGAGGTGTGAAAGGGCAGGCTGATCTCCGCCACCAGCCCTCCTTCGTCCGGGCTCCGGAAGGACAGCTTGAACGACTCCCCATAGAGCTCCTCCAACCGTTCCCGGGTATTGCGAAGGCCGAATCCGCGCTGGTCTTCCGGAAGGAAGTCGCCCTCCAGTCCGGGGCCGTTGTCGGCCACGCTTACCACGAGGCGGTCTCCTTTTCGCCTGGCCCAGATCTGCACGCGACCGACCCCCTCCGCCTTGGCGGCCCCATGCTTGATCGCGTTTTCGACGATCGGCTGCAGAATCAGATTGGGTACGAGCGCATCGACGATGTCGGACGGGATGTCTTTCTCTACCTCTAGGCGCCCCTGAAAGCGGATCTGTTGGATTTCCAGGTACCGGTCGAGAAAGGTGATTTCCTGCCTGAGCCGTACCTCGGGCTCCGAACCGTCCTCCAGCGTATAGCGCAGGAGCTCGCCCAGGCGGGCGAGCATCCGCCGTACGCCCTGCGGGTCGCGTTCGACGAGCGACGAGACGGCGTGCAGCGTGTTGAAGAGAAAATGCGGATTGATCTGCATCCTCAACGCCTGAAGCCGCGCTTCGGAGAGTTGAGCCTGCAGGCGGTCGGCGTGCGCTTTGAGCTGGATCGCTTCTTCCTGCCGGGCCTGATACCGGATGAAGAACTCGCGTGCGAAGCCGGCTGCCAGGACGGCCATGTAGGTGATGAGCTCGTTCAGAAACCAGAACCGGGTCAGTGCACGCATGGCGTCGAAGTTCACGGGGCGGCCGCCGGGACGCTGGAAGAAGGTCACGCGCAGCGCATCGTCATACAGGTCGACGGCGATGGCCATGACGAAGGCGGCAGCGAGGTGGAGCGGCACCCGGCGAAACCAGTTCTCCCGATCGACGCTGAAACGGCTGCTCATCCAGAAGATGAGGGGCGTCAGGAGAGCCCAAAGATAGTAGTTGAGAAAGACCGGCAGGATCTCGCGGATCGCCGCCGAAGAGCTGAGCTCCTCGCCGAAAGGGTCCAGCACGCGGCTTCCGGCCGTAAGAATCGCCAGCAGGGTCCAAAAACCGACGATGGCTGCGGCCTCCATCCAGACGTTCCGGCGCCGCATCCGGATGGATGCGCTCTCGGTAGAGTGATGTGGAATGGCAGGCATCACGTGGCGTGGATGAGTCGTCGCATGCGGTTTCGTGTCATCTCGTCTATAAGATAGACGTTCTAAAGCCGGTACCGATGCACTTCGTGACGCAATCGTGCACTTGGTTCTTCGGCCTGAATCCAAGTGCTGGATGCTACATACAACGATACAAATACGACCGAATCGATCGGGCCGTACGGTTCATTTTAATACCATATCCCGATGAACAACTCCTATAAGAATTTATCGTTCGTCTTAATACTGGTCTTTGTCCTTGTCGGATCGGCGCAAGCGCAGCAGCCGGGAATGCAGACGGGGACGGCCATCACCGGCTCGGTGGCCGACGCGGAATCGGACGAAACGATCGCCTCCGCCTCCGTGGCCGTCTGGAATGCCGCCGACTCCAGTCTTGCCACGGGCGCGATTACCGACGGCGACGGGGCGTTC
>CAZXHQ010000060.1:0-11770 GCA_964640145.1 uncultured Rhodothermales bacterium
CGATCAGGTCGAGCCCGCTCTCGCCGTCGAGGACGAGATCGACGAGCACGACGTCGGGAAGATCGTCTTCGAGGAGTTTGAGGGCCGCCGCGACGTTTTCCGCTTCGCCGGTCACGGAGAGATCCTCTTCGCGGTTCAGCAGGCGGCTCACGCCGTGGCGTACGATCGGATGATCGTCAACGATGACAACGCGGGCTTTTTCTGACATAGCCTATAGGAGTCAACTGGATTGAAGTATTTTAGGGGGATGCTCTTCCGTGTGTGTGGGAAGCTCGCAAACGACCCGCGTCCCGCGACCGCGCCGCCGACCTATCGAGAGCACCGCTCCGATGGTCTGCGCGCGATACCGCATGGTCCGAAGGCCGAGCCCGCCGCCGCGCTGTTCGATACCTGTCGGCAGTCCTACGCCGTCGTCTACGACGGTCAGCACGGTTCTGCCGCGACGCGTCGACAGCGTCACCTCCACGCGGTCCGGCTTGCCGTGGCGTACCGCGTTGTGCACGGCTTCCTGAGCGACCCGGTACATATGGAGGGCGATCTCCGCATCTTGTATCGGTTCGTAGCTGCCTGTCTTAAGCTTGCAGGCGATGCCGTAGACCCCTTCCACATGTGACCGCAGTCGCTGGAGAGCCGCCTCGAGTCCGTTCTCTTCGAGCTCGACCGGAAGCAGAAGTTTGCTCAGGCTGCGCGTGTGGTCGATCGCTTCCTCGACGAGCTCCGTAATCTCCGATGCCTCGCCGGCCAGCTCGTCCTTCCGCGTCTCCAGCGTCTGCGCCAGGGTCTTGCTCAGGAAGCCGACACCGGTGAGGAGCTGGCCGAGACCGTCGTGCAGGTCGCGTCCGACGCGTTTGCGCTCCCTCTCTCCGGCCTTTAGGATTTCCCTCTCCAGCACCCGCTGCTCCGTGATGTCGTGGAGAACGCCGATGACACGTCCCTGCCGGTCCTCGCCGCCGGAGCCGAATTCCATTTCGACGACGCGTTCCTCCCCGTCCGGCCGCTGTATGCGAAATTCACCGCTGCGCACCTCTCCTTCCGTGCCCTTTGAAAACAGGTTGAAGAGACGACGGCGGTCATCCGAGTGGATCATCCGGGCGACGACGGTGAGAGTCGGCGTGAAGACCGCCCTATCCACCCCAAAAATTCTGTACGTCTCGTCGGACCAGAACAGATGGCGGTTGCCGGGCGTCCAGCTCCAGCTGCCGAGATGGGCGATGCGCTCGGCTTCCTTCAGCAGCGACTCGCTCGTGCGCAAGGCACGCTCCGCTTCCATGCGCTCGGCGACTTCGTAGCGAAGCTTGCGGTTGCCTTGCTCCAGCTCGGCGGTTCGGGCGGCAACCTGCCGCTTCAGCTCCATGCGGGCCGTTCGCTCGAATCGATCTCGTTCGATGGCAATGCCGGCGATCTGGGCGGAAACGTCGAGCAGCCTGTAGTCGTCCTCGCCCGGCTGCGCCGCGTCGAAATGAAAGAGCACGAGGAGACCGTTCGGAGAGCGGTCCTTGGACAGTACGGGCATCGTCCAGCAGCTCCGGTAGCGAAACTCGCTCCACGCGGGGCCGTCCAGCGACCGGACGAGCGCGCGCTCCTTCGGAGGAACGTCGAGCGCGTCGGGAAGCGGCAAAGCGCCGTCCCAGGCCGTCTCCAGGATCTGAACCTCCTCGTCGGTGAGCCCGGGGGCCACGAGGGGACGGATGAGATTCCGGTTGCCGTCGAGAACAAGCAGGGCGACCGCCACCTCGGGCAGCTGCCCTTCCAAGAAGTAGGCGAGGGTGTCAAGCGAATCGATAAGCGGTTTGCCGCGTGCGACGAGCTCGAGCAGGCTTTTCTGGCCGATCTGCAGATCGGCCAGGCGTCGGTGTTCGGAGATGTCGCGAGCGACCGCTTCGAAGGCCTCCACGCGGCCGTCGTTTTCAACGAGGCGCACGTGCTGGCCGAGCCACACGATCCGTCCGGACTTCGACACTACGGGAATCTCGGCGTAGCTTCGGCGCTCGCCGGTCGACGCCTGCCGGCCGTACTGCGAAAGCGTGCGCCGCAGACTGCCCGGCGCGATAAATCCATCCGCGCGGCGGCCTACGATCTGATCGCGCTCATAGCCCAACACCCGCGTTACGGCGGCATTCGCATACTGAATGCGGCCGGCGCGGTCTATCCGGTATATGATATCGCTGGCCTGGTCTACCAGCGACTGAAAGGTGGAAAGCTCCATCTGACGTCGCCACGAGGGAAGGTGCTGCTACACCTTAAAGGATCGACGTAAGGCGGTAAACATTAACCGCGGACGGGGCCCCGCGTGCGGACGAGCCCCACGAGCCGGCACGGGCTCAGTTGACGAGCTGTTGATAATCCGAGGTGTGCGACGGATCGAGCCGTGAGAGGTAGGTATAGGCTTCCGCGCTGCGCTGCCAACCCTCGAAAACCGAAGCCAGCTCCGAATACTTGGCAGAGAAGAACAGGTCGAGCGCATACTGGCGCGACACTTCGTCATAGAGCTCGTCCAGAGAGACGAGGACCTCCAGAATCGCCGCCCGGGCAGCGTCCGTCTCGGTGGAAAACCGGTCCAGCCCGCCGTAGTGGTATCTGAAGTAGGCCTCGCGCAGGGGACGAAGCCGCGGGTCGAGTATCTGGGTGATCAGCGTGGCACGGCCGCGGTCGCTGCCGACCTGGGACCAGCCCGGTGCGGACTGCGATTGGGCCCGCTCCGCGATGCGCCGCGCCTTCTCGAAGTGCGGCGTACCGCCGAGCTCGCTGAAGGTGTCGTAGTCGTAGCCCAGCATGACGAAGGCGTAGAAATCGATGATCGACACGAGCGGATCGTACTGGTCGAGGTTGAAGACGAGCGGCTGGCCCTGCGCGTAGTTAAACTGCCAGTTCTGGTCGTTGAACTGAACCACCGTCGTGTGCTGCGTCGTGTTGTAGATGGGCCGCCGCGAGGCGATAACGAGTCGAGCGCTGAAGCTCGTCAGGGAGACGGCTTCTTCCATGGTGACCTGAATGGTGCACTCGATTCGCTCGTTGTCACGGAACCGGTCCTCCGTCCACGAACGCTGGTTGACGTATTCCTCGAGGCGGTCTTCAAGCTCGCTCAGGAAGCCGAAGTCCGATCCCGTCAGGGAGCTGTAGTCGACCGAGACCGCACAGTCGAATTCCTGCGCCGCCGCCGGCCGGGTCGCAAGCACTCCGAGAACGAGCGTCAGGAGCGCCGCAGCGCGCAGTCTGGAATGAATCATCCGCATCGGCAATCATCCGTCTTCGTCGACAGCGGCTCATACTGAGGTGGATGCTCTCAGTTTCCTTTTTCGGAGCTTCGGCGTTATAAACGGCGGCCGGGCGTGTCTATTGAGGTAAAGCGTCGACGAACCGGTGCTTCCCGAGCTACACGCCGCCACGTAACGTGATCATGCGCCGCGCGCCTCTCCTCCTCGTTCTGCTGATCTCCGTGCATCCGGCGTACGCCGCCGGACAAGTCTCATTCTCCGGTGCACGCAGTGCGGCTCTTGCCGGCGCCACGAGCGCCGTCCCCGGCGACGCCCGCGGCGACGTGAACCCGGCGTCGTGGGGCCACGTCGGTCGCTGGAGCGCCCTGTTGTCCGGTACGCAGCTCTACGGCCTGCCCGAGCTGCGATATGCGGACGCGGTCATCCTGATGCCTGCCGGCGGCGGCGCGTTCGCGCTGGGGGCCTCGACGTTCGGCTACGAGCTCTACCGAATGGAATCCGTCGAGATGGGCTTCGCCCGGCGCATCGGCGTCGGTACGTTTCGAGAGATCTCTGCCGGTCTGCGGGTCCGCTCGCAGCGCGTCCAAATCCCGCAGTACGGCCGGATGGCCGCGACCGGCCTGAGCGCCGGCCTCCATCTTCCGATGACCCCGTACGTTGCGCTCGGTGCGGTCGTCCACAATCTGGCCGTGCGCGGGCCGCTGCAGGCGGACGTGCCGAGGACGCTCAGGATCGGCGCCGCCTACCGCGCCGGTCCGTCCTTCATGGTCACCGTCGACGTCGCCAAGGAGATTCGAGCGCCGGCTTCATTCGCTTCAGGCGTGGAGATTTCGCTCGTGCCGTCGTTCGTAGTTCGCGGCGGCGCGGCCTCTGCTCCGTCCCGAGCGGCGGGCGGGTTCGGCGTTCGGCTGCGTCGTCTCGAGGCCGACGTGGCTGCCATACGGCACGAGGTGCTGGGGTGGACCCCCTCCATGAGTCTATGCTTGATCTGGTGACGCGATGGCCACCGCCGTGCTGATCGTATTCGTCTCTCAGGTTGGTCTGGCGGACCGTGATACGACCTACACGGCCGCTCTCTTCGAACAGGCGTTCGAGCGAATGCTCGACGCCGAGGACGACGCTGCATCCGTCTACGAAGAGCTGGCCGACGCCTCGCGATGGAAAATATCGATCAACTCCGCCTCAAGCGAGGTGCTGCGCGGCCTGCCCGGCCTGTCGGAACGAGACGTCCAGCGCATCGAAGGGCACCGGAAGACGGTCGGGCCGTTCTCGAAACCCGCGGACCTGCGCACGGCAGGCCTCTCGGAGGAGACGGCCGCTGCCCTACTCCCCTTCGTCTCCTTTGAGGTGCGGCCTCGCACGTCCCGCCCTCGGATCCGCACGGACGTCGTGCAGCGCTGGAGCCGCCGGCTCGACGTCGGAGGTGGATACGCTCGGGAGGCCGGCGCAGAGCCGGGCTATCTCGGATCCCCGCTCTCCGTGCAGACGCGCCTGAACATCAAGCTGGGAGAGGATCTCTCCTTCGGAATGACGGCCGACAAAGATGCCGGCGAGCCGTTTGTATGGTCGCCGAAGAAGGCACGGTTCGGGCCCGACTTCGCGACGGTCCACGCCGGCATGGACCGGATCGGACCGTTCGAGCGCATCGTGATTGGAGGATATACCGTCCACGCCGGCGAAGGCCTCATCATCAGGCACGGCACCTCCGGCCTGTCGGGTTTACGCATCGCCGGAGTAGACCGTCTTTTTCGGCCGCATGCATCCTCTCGCGAACAGGGATATTTCAGAGGTCTGGCCGTCCAATCCAGGCCCGTTCGCGGCATTTCCCTCGCCGCTTTCGCCGCGAGGCAGTTGCTGGACGGTCGCCGAGACACCCTCGAGGCGACCTGGCGACTGGTTTCGGCCGGCCGGCACAGAACTCCTACCGAGCAGGCGGGCCGCCGCATGATCCTGTCTCGGACGGTCGGGACGGTCGCCGCCTTTCGATGGGGAGCCATTCGACTCGGCGGACTGGTGGTGCGCACGGTTCACAGTTTCAGATCGAGCTCTCGAGAGGCGTCCGCCGTCTCTTTTTTTGGTGGATGGATCCGGCCTCGCTGGGCCGTAGCGGTGGAAGCCGTCCCCCATCGCGCGCACGCGTCCGTCACCGCTACGGCCGCTCCCGTTTCCTCCGCCGCTGTCGCCCTCCGTGCGCGCCAAACCGAGGTTGGAACGTACCGGCCCCATACCTCGATCGGCGTCAACGGACGCGGTGAAAGTCTCGAGACGAAAGAATGGGAGGCGGAGTGCAGCTTCGAGCCGATGGCATCATGGAAGGTTTCGGTGCGGCTTCGTGAGCGACGCAAGGTGGACGAAGCGCTTCGGATGACCAGCGACAGACATGCTGACGCCCGCCTCGAGTATCGTCCGCACCGCTGGCTGAACGTCCAGCTACGTGGGACGGCGCGCGCCTCGGACGAGCCGGGCTCGTGCGTAGACGGCGGCAAACCCCTGCGCTGCGACGAACGCACCGTCCGTCAGACCGCCCGCTTGCAGGTGCAGTATCTCCACAGCGCCTCCCTTCGGTCGAGAGCACGGCTCGAATGGGTTCGCTCGAACGGAGCGCTGGACGAAGGCGCGCGCGGCACGCTCCTCTACAAGGATCTGCGATGGAAACCGGACGGGCACGTGCAGGTCGACGTGAGATACGCGCTTTTCGAGGCGACCCATCCGTCGGCCAGGCTCTACGTACTCGAAAACGACGTGTTGTATGCGTTCAGCGCGCCCTCCTTCACCGGCCGGGGCCGCCGATGGTACGTTCTTGCTCGCTTCGATCCCGTGCCCAGCATCACCGTGCAGTTGAAATTCGGAGTCACCGTCTATGAAGACGTGTCCAGCGTCGGTTCGGGGCTCGACGCGGTGCCGGGAAACAGAATTCGAGAGATGAGGCTGCAGATTCGATGGAACGCCGGTTAAGGTAGGATCTCTGCAGATATTCCATACATCGCGACGAGACGACGTTTGCCGGCTATCTGGTCTTCGAATTATAGAACTTATGTATTTCGTAAGGCTGCCGATTATAATACGTACGGCCGAATACCATCATCCCCCACGGGTACAGGCCACCTTCCTATCGTCCCGCCGCAAGCTGGAACGGCGCATACTATACGCTCCATATGACTTTAGACCGTCCACCGCGCATCCTCGCCGTCGAAGACAACCCTGATACGCAGCTCCTGCTCAGGTACCTGCTGCGTTCGCGGTATGACGTGGAGATCGTCACACACGTCGACGATGCTCTGGAGGCGGCTCACAAGCAGGAGTACGATCTGCTCGTCCTTGACATCAACCTGGGCGAGGAACGCACGGGTATCGACCTCCTTCGGGAGCTTCGGGAGCTCGATGCCTACAAAACGACGCCGGCGCTTGCGCTGACGGCGTATGCCATGCCGGGCGACCGACAACGCTTCGAGGACTCGGGCTTCACGCAGTACATCAGCAAGCCGTTCACCCGAAAAGAACTTTACGAGGCCCTAATGGATATGCTAGAGGTGTCCTAGCGCCTCGTCCTTTCGTGGGCGAACGCATGTACGCACTTTCAGCACTCCTGCACCAGTCCTCCTCGTCGATGTCTCCGGCCTTCCACGCGGCGCGGCACGCGAAGACTCGCTTCTTCGGCGGCCTCCTGATTGCCGCCGCTCTTGTTGCAGGCTGCCGCTCGGAACGCAGCTACGAAGTTCGAGGGCGGGTAGCAGGGTTTGGCGACGACGCCCGGACCCTCATCGTAGAACATGAGGACATCCCCGGTCTCATGCCCGCGATGACGATGCCGTTGGAGGTCCGGGACTCGACGAGCCTCGCCGGCCTCGAATCCGGAGACGCCGTCGGCTTCGACCTGATCTTGAAGGGGGACGAATCATGGATCGAAAACGTCTCACGTCTGGCTGACGATGCTGTCGCGGAGCATCCCGCCGGCCGTCCTGATCCCTTCCGATCAACCGAGTCGCCCATCCTCGACCGGGGAGACCGCATCCCCGATGCCGAGCTTCTCACGCAAGCCGACACGACGCTCCGCCTTTCTCAACTGAGAGGCAAGCGTGTCCTGATGACCTTCATCTATACCTCGTGCCCGATTCCGGACTTCTGCCCTCTCATGTCTCGAAGGTTCGCACAGGTCCAGTCCGCGCTAGAAGGGTCGAATGGGCCGCCTGTCCATTTGCTGAGCATCAGCTTCGATCCGTCCACGGACACGCCGGCCGTGCTGCGCAGCTACGCTGCCCGCTATACGGACGACCTGGCGAACTGGACGTTCGCCACGGGCGACTCGACGACGATTCAGGGCCTTGCGGAGCGATTCGGCGTGTTCTATTCCACGAATTCCGACCAGATCATCCATAACCTCGTGACCGTTCTCATAGATGAAGAGGGCGTGGTTCGAGCGCTCTGGAGGGGCAATGATTGGCAGGCCTCCGACGTCATGGGTGAACTCCGTGGCGGTGCCGAGAGGCGCGGCAGCCTTTCCCCGTAACCGATACGGATACTGGTTGGTCTTTTTGCCCCCGCCCCGTATCTTGAGCGGACCGGATTCGCTCGATCGCCCGGCATTGGCCCTCTCCCGGATGCCGTTACCTGGCTTCGACGATGGCGAAGAGCCTCCGTTCAACTTGTGGTCAGAATAATCTTCGCGACCTGATGAAACGCCGGTTACCCACCTCGTACACGCCACGCGTCAAAACCAAGGTTCGCTACGGAATTCGCCATCGCCCGTTCGACGGAGCGACGACAAAGACGACCCGCGTCGTAGAATTCCGGAGCGGAGAGGCAGTGCATCGTCACCCGGAGATCGTCCGCTACATCGAGGAGGGGTGGACGATCCGGTCCGCCGCTCCGTGCGTCGAAAATGCGGAATCCGTCCAGCTGATCGTCGTCCTGGAACGCTGCGCGCCGACCGACCAACCCGGCATGCGACGCGCTTCAGTTCGAGCAGATTGACTTGAGAACCTTTCGCCGGCTCACAAGCTTTTCATGCCAGGCGTCCGGGGCGATCTCCTCGTCGTCGACGTAGTACTCCCAGTCGTCCACCACCTCGTCATTGGCGACGACGGGTGCATCAACGTGCGCGATCCGTTTTAACTCCGGAGACATGCCCATCTGGTGAACGAAGGTGATCTTGCAATCATCCCTGCTCGTCTCCTTTACGGAAAGCCAGTTGTCACCGCAGACGTGGCACGTATAAAAGCGCGACTCCTGCTCGTCACTTGTCAGGTCGAGGCTTTCAACGTCGTCTTCCACGACGACGTCCATCGGGACCATGCTGTAACTTCCGCAGGCTTTGCAATGCAGCTTTTCCATGTGGTCGATCGACGGTTCTTCTACTTGCGGAATTGCAACCGTTTAGGCCACAATAAGTTCACCTTGCCCCAATCGCAACCGTCGTGGATAACTATTCGGGAAATGCCGGGAAAGGATTTTGGTTTTTGCAATAACGGTTATCTTGCCTTCGGGGAACGCTCGCCGAACATGACGGCAGGTGGCGGTGCTCGCCGTCCATGTGCAATAACGGACGCATCGCGGAGACTACGTGCTCAGCGGTACGTTATGGACCAGTCCGACGAGCCGAACCTATACACCGGTGCCCACCGAACCGACACGTCCAGGCTGTGGAAAAGTCGGAGCTCCACCCCCCCGCCTGCGCCCGCCACCGTCCGCCGCGTTGCCGCACCCGCGAGCCCCTGCATCGACTCCGCGAAGCCGTAGGCGTAGAGCGCCTTGAAGTAGACGGGCGGAAGAATGAACCCGTCGTCGACGTACCACAGCGGCCTGGTCAGCTCGACGCCTCCCTTTCCGAAGGTCCCGGCTCCCAGAAAGAGGTTTTCCGTCTCATATCCCCGCGGCAAGAACGTGGTCAGGTCGTTCCGTGCCTCGCCGCTCTGTGCAAGCAGGCTCCCATAGAGCTTGACGGACGTGCTGCTCTCCCGAAACACCGGAAGATAGAGGCCCGCCTCCACCCGCAGCCAGCTGGAGGGATGGTCGTGCTCAGACCACACGTCGACCGCAGAGGCGGCCGACAGCGTCAGGCCGGTATTCGGCTGGATATCCCTCGGATTGGCCTGCATCCGGACCGTCAGCGAAGCCGACGATCGCACCGTGACCCGGCCTTCAGTCGGGCGGAGCGTTGCACCGTCGCGACCGAAGAGCCGCTCGGTGCGATACTCCGCGCCCGCCGTAGCCGCGGCCGCCGTCCAGTATACGTTCGACGCCAGCACGACGGGCAGGCGCATCGCCGCGCCGACGCCCCTTTCCTCGCGACCGACGCGCAGCGTATCCACCTGCTCGCCTTCCGCACGCCGGACGACGACGGTAGACGGTGTACGAAAGATCTCCGCCGCCGGCCTGATCAGAAAGCGACTGGTCCGTACCTGCGCCCGCCCCCAGAGCGTTTCGTTCTGGTAGTACAGGTTCGTGCGCGCGGTCCAGTACTGAAGGGGATCCGACCACTCGAGTCCCATCCCGCCGCCGAGTCCGAGGTGAACGTCACGCCCCTCGCCGGTGGGGCGCCGGTACACGGCGAACGGATAGGCCACCCGGGGCCGCAGGTTCCACAGCGGCGTATAGTGCTTCGCTCCGCCTCCCGCTGCGGACGTCGGTCGAGCCTGTGGCACGGCCGGGCCGGACCGAAGGACGTCTGCGCGCGGCCACTCCTTTGCCGAGGCCAAATCGAACGGAACGGTCGCCAGATCATAGCGCTCGTGCCGGTAGTTGACGAAAGCTACCGTCCGCTGGTCCGGCGAAAGGGACGGCTCCAGGGCACCGTAGGGCACGTTCGTAATCTGATAGATCCGATCCTGCTCCCGAACCCACGCAAATACGTTTGCCACGCCGTCCGGATCGGCCGTAAAGAGCAGGTAGCGTCCGTCACCGCTCCACGAGATGTCATAAATCGACGCCCCGGTAAACGAAAGCCAGGGCTCTACGAAGACGAGTTGCCCGCCACTGAAAACGGCTCGTAAGACGTCCTGGCGGCCGTCTCGGTGGGCAAGCACGGCGGCGGCCTCGGCGGATGGATCCGGCTCGACCGCAAGCAGCGCCGTGTGCTCGAGCGCACCGATGACGGCCGTCTCGCCCGCCGCATCCACTCGCACCCATTCATTGAACCGGTCGACGTTATGCAGGGCCCAGATCGATCCATCGGCCTGGCGGACCGGAGCAAACAGCCGTCTGCCGTCGGTCATCTTTTCCGTCTCCTCCGTGCCGAGATCGAGCCGGTAGACGTCGGCCGTCGCCCGCACGGGCTGAAACGCGTCGAGAGCGTACCGTGCGAAGAGCACCTCCGACCGCTCCTCGTCTAACGTGTAGAACACGTCTTCCGTAATCGACTCCTCTGCAACGAGCCGGCGCTTCCCCGTGTCGACGTCCACACGATAGAAACCCGGCCGCTCGTGATACCCTCGCGCATACGTCAGCAGCGTCGTATCATCGAGCCAGTATGGCCGCCGGTGGACCATCCCTCGGCCGGACGCGAGGGTCCGTACCGCCGTGAGCTCTCCGCGCGACGCTATGAACGCGGACCCCTCTCGGCGATAGTGATCTCGCAGGCGCCTCGCGAGCGTCCATGGCGAGCGGCCCGTGCCGTACCAAAGCGCCGGCCCGTAGCCCAGCAGCGGCATGCGATAGTAGAAATCCCGCGCCCGCCGAAAGAAGGGCACGTCGCCGTCCTCCTCGAGATACTCGAAAAGATGGGCGCCGCCGATATAGAATCGATCGAACGGGCGCGTGTAGGCCGGCCGCTCGAGCATCTGGGCGAGACTCCACGGATCCTCGCCGTCCATCGCGGCACGAAACTCCATTTCGAAGAACGAATGGTGGAGGCGTCCGGCGCCCGCGCGAAGGCGGCTCTCCGCCCAGACGGCGAGGCCCTCATTGATGCCTCGAGGACCCGACAGGTTGAGCGAACGGGCGAGATCGGGACCCAGGCGGCGCAGCAGCCATCCTATCCCGAGTCCCCGTCCGGATTCCGCATGGGCGGCGTGGGCGAGCTCGTGCGGCGCCACGGTTTCGTGCCAGTCACGAAACCTCGGAGAGAGCACGTTGCCGCGAATCGGGACCGCCTCGATCTCCTGCCGAAACGGACGCGGTGTCAAGAATCCGTTCGACCGATCGGTGTAGCGGTTCAGTACGACGGGCAGCTCGAGCTTGCGGCGAAGGCCGACTCGCGCGCGAATCTCGGGGAGCGTCTCTTCCAGGAGGGCGGCCATGCTCTGCGCCTCGCCATGGAGGCCGTCCTGGTAGATCATCCGGAAATGATCCGTGGCAAACTGACGATAGTCCACCTCCACCGGCCGGAATCTGGGGATGTAGAACTGCGCCCCCGCTGCAGCCGGCCATACGGCTGACGCGACGATCAGGGCGGGCAGGAGAAACAGACGGCGCATGGTAAAGGGACGGGCCTCCATCAGTCGGGATGCTCCGCATCCCTCGTGTCAAACCCCCTCCGGGGGTTCGAATAGGCACGATCATGGAAGCAGACCAACCGGTCGCCGCGCTGCGGCCGTACCCATGGCGGAGGGGGAGGGATT
>CAZXHQ010000061.1:0-11750 GCA_964640145.1 uncultured Rhodothermales bacterium
TGATGTTCGGGCTGTGGATTTTCGTCATATTGACGTTTGTAGAGGAGTTGAACGGTGAACGTTTTCGTTCCGGATCGATATGCCCGAATCAGAACGATCCTTCAACCTCGTCGGTCGAACGAGCCGGGTCGTCCATCCGAGCGCGCCGTTCCAACAATCGCGTAATCTTCGAGTGCCGGGCAGGGCTCCTCGCGTATGACAGCCTACCGCGGCTTACACTAGGGTCGGCGCTGCGCCGGCTGCGCACAAGACGCCGCGCGCAGGACGACCCCTCGCAGACACGTCGTACTCAGCCGAGCTTCCATGATTGAGCAGAATCGCAGGCGCATCGCGCTCGTCGGGCCGGCGGCGCCGTTTCGCGGCGGCATTGCCCAATTCACCGACACCATCGCCGATGGACTACGGAACCGGGGACACTACGTCTACGTGGCAACCTTCAAGCGGCAGTACCCGGCCATTCTATATCCGGGCAAATCGCAGTACGACCCCGAGAAGAAGGCCGTCGCCACTGCGGAGAGGCTCATCGACTCCATCAACCCCGTCACGTGGGTGAAGACGGCGAAGGAGATTTCCAAGAACGACGTCTCGACCGCCGTCTTTCAGTACTGGATGCCGTATTTCGCTCCGGCGTACGCGACCATCGCCGGACGACTCAAGAACCGGGGGATTCGCATCCTGTCCGTGGTTCACAACGTGGTCCCGCACGAGCAGCACGTCGGCGACGATCAACTCGGCCGCTTCTTTCTCGAAAAGTGCGAGGGCTATCTGACCCTCTCCGACGCCGTCGCCGACGACCTCCGGGAGCTGGGGATGACGGCGCCGAACAGAACGGTGGCGCATCCGGTGTACCAACATTTCGGCGGGCGCATGCCTCGAGAGGCCGCGCGCCGGCATCTCGGGCTTCGCCCCGACGACGAGGTGCTCCTTTTTTTCGGATTCGTTCGGCCGTACAAGGGTCTGCAAAACCTGCTGCGAGCCATGCCCCGGATCGTCGAAGCACGATCGAAGGCCCGGTTGATCGTCGCCGGAGAATTCTTCGAAGACGAACAGGTCTATCGAGACGCGATCGAGGAGCTGGGCATCGCGGACGTCGTCGAAGTGCGTGCGGACTACATCCCCGAGCCGGAAGTCAGCACGTATTTTTCGGCGGCTAATCTCGTCGTGCAGCCGTACGTCACCGCCACGCAGAGCGGGGTCGTGCAGACGGCCTACAACTTCGACCGGCCCGTCGTGGTGACCGACGTCGGAGGCCTGGCGGAAGTCGTTCCCGACGGCGAAGCCGGCTACGTCGTCCCGCCGGACGACCCCGACGCGCTGGCCGGCGCGGTCGTACGATACTTCGAGGAAGAGAAGGAAGCGGCCTTCGTGGAAGGCGTGAAGCGGGTGAAGGAACGATATACCTGGACCCGCCTCCTCGACGTCCTCGAAGAGATGGTAGGTGAGCCCGTTCCGGCGCAGTAAGGCGAATGGGGATGTATTACGATCCGATCAAAGACAGGCTGGGGCGATTCTTCAGCCGTCATCCGGTTCTTCAAAAAATATTCTACGCCCTCCTGCACACGGTTTTCCTCCGGTCCTGGTACGTGCGGCGCGAGCTCCAGGAGCTGATGGGCGGCAGGCCCTCGCCGGTGGACGTTCTCGATGCGGGGACGGGGTTCGGGCAGTACGCTTACTATATCGCCGGCGCGTTTTCGAATGCGCGCGTTCTCGCCGTCGACATCAAGCCGGAGTACCTGGAAAATGCGCGCCGCTTCGTAGAGCGGACCGCCGTCCGCGATCGCATCGAGTTCCAGAAGCACGATCTGACGACGCTCGACCTCGACCGTTCCTTCGATGTGATCCTGTCGGTCGACGTGATGGAGCACATCGAAGACGACGTGGGCGTCTTTCGCAACTTCGCGCGGCTGCTGAAAGAGGGCGGCCACGTCGTCATCAACACGCCGTCGGACCGGGGCGGCTCGGACGTAGGAGCGGAAGGGGAAGAAGGCTTCATCGACGAGCACGTGCGCCCGGGCTACGGCATGGACGAGCTGTGCGCGAAGTTGAAGACGGCCGGACTCGAGCCGGTCCGGGCCCTCTACACCTACGGCATGTACGGCTCACGGGCGTGGCGCCTTCTAATAAAGCGGCCGATGCAGATGCTGGTCCGCACGAGGGCCGCCTACGCGCTGCTGCCGCTGTATTATCTCGTTGCGCTGCCCGCCGGAACCATCCTGAACGCACTGGACGTGCGTGCGGAGAACGAGACGGGAACGGGACTGATCGTCGTGGCCAGAAAGTGACGCGGGGCACGGCCGGACTGCTGGCGGGAGGATCGGACTTGGAACCCGACCCACGGGGAGGTATTTTTAAGCCCGGGCTCGGTTGGCAGTCTGGCCGTCCGATGGCGATCGCCGAGGCCCACGTCTACCGAGAATCACAAACCGGGGAGATCCGTGCAGACCAAGTATATCTTCGTCACCGGAGGGGTCACGTCGTCGTTGGGGAAAGGGATCGTCTGCGCCTCGCTCGGCCGGCTCCTGGAAGCGCGCGGTCTGCGCGTGACCATCCAGAAGTTCGACCCCTACATCAACGTGGATCCCGGGACCATGAACCCCTACGAGCACGGGGAGGTCTACGTGACCGAGGACGGCGCGGAGACGGATCTGGATCTGGGCCACTACGAGCGCTTTCTCGGACGTCCCACCAGCCAGGCCAACAACGTCACGACCGGCCGCGTCTATCTCGAGGTGATTACCAAAGAGCGGGCGGGCGCCTATCTCGGCAAGACCGTGCAGGTGGTTCCGCACATCATCGACGAGATTAAGTACTGGATGCTCAAGCTCGGCGAGACGGGCCGTTATGACGTAGTCATCACGGAGATCGGCGGCACGGTGGGCGACATCGAAAGCCAGCCCTACCTCGAGGCGATCCGCCAGCTTCGCTACGAGGTGGGGGTCCGCAACACGCTGGACGTGCACCTCACCCTCGTACCCTATCTCGAGGCGGCGGGCGAGCTCAAGACCAAGCCCACGCAGCATTCCGTCAAGACGCTGCTGTCCTACGGGCTCCAGCCGGACATACTGGTGTGTCGGTCCGAGCGGCCACTCGATGCGGAGCTTCGCAAGAAGATTGCCCTGTTCTGCAACGTCGAGCCGCGAGCCGTCATCGCCTCGCTCGATGCGGAGTCCATCTACGAGGTGCCGCTGCTCCTGAAAGAGGAGGAAATGGACGACATCGCCCTCGAACTGCTCGGCGTTCCGGTCGAGGGTGAGGCCGAGAAGGTCGCTGACGAACCGAAGCTGGAGGAATGGATCGAGTTCCTGAAGAAGCTCAAGAATCCGGAAGGAAACGTGCGGGTCGCCCTCGTCGGCAAATACGTCGAGCATCAGGATGCGTACAAATCGATTACGGAAAGCTTCATCCTCGCCGGCGCCGCTAACGGCGTGCAGGTCGATCTGCAGTACGTGCTCTCCGACGAGATCACGCCCGACAACGTCGGGCGCCTGCTCGACGAGGTGGCCGGCGTGGTGGTGGCGCCCGGATTCGGCGACCGGGGGATCGACGGAAAGCTCGCGGCCGTTCGCTACGCCCGGAAGAACGACATCCCGTTCTTTGGGATCTGTCTGGGGATGCAGTGCGCCGTGGTCGAGTTCGCGCGCAACGTCTGTGGATGGAGCGACGCACACTCCACCGAGTTCGATCCTGAGAGCGCGCATCCGGTCATCGACATCATGGAAGAGCAGAAGCGCCTGACGGATAAAGGCGGGACGATGCGGCTGGGCGCCTACGACTGCGAGCTCGTCGAAGGGTCGAGAGCCGCTGAGATCTACGACGCCCCGGAGGTATCGGAGCGCCACCGCCATCGCTACGAGGTGAACAACGTGCTCCGATACAAGCTGCGCGAGCACGGGATGCGTTTCACAGGCATCAATCCAGGCCGCGATCTGGTCGAGATCATCGAGCTGCCCGAGCACCGCTGGTTCATCGGCGTCCAGTTCCATCCCGAGTACAAGAGCACGGTCGGTCGTCCGCACCCGCTGTTCAAGTCCTTCGTGGCAGCCTGCGTGCGCTTCGCGCGCGAAAAGAATCTCATGGAGTCTCCGCGTCCGCCGCGTCGACGCAAAGTCGTCCAGCTCGCCTCGGCCAAGATGTAGGCGTCGGAGCGCGCGCTCCCAGGCGCCGTAGACGAGCCCGAAGAAGGCGGTGGCCGCGGGGTCGGTCACCGTGAGTCCGTTCGGACCAACGCCCTCACCCTGCCGCCGGCGGCTTCGAATGCCATACCACGCCGCCTCCCCTCTCCTCGCATCGCGGCCGCCGGGCCCCGATGCGCTCTTCCAGATCGCCCCACGTCTCCCCACGACTCGATACTCCGGGCGACGTACCGCCGGAGCGAGCAATTGACACATATCATGCACATTGGTCGTGCCGCACCGGATAGCATCCGGTATGGATTTTTCCGGCCAGAACCTTGACATTCCACATAAATACAGTACTTTGCATCAGTAGTGGGGAAAAGTGGGGAACATTCCCATGCTCGGTTCGCTTTACCGTTAACACACTGGCGTCTCATGCGCCGTGGGGCACCCACCTCGTGGAGGCACATGGTTCTTTGGCTTAATGGCAAGCTTTAAGGGACAGGCAGAGTACTCCGTCGACAGCAAGGGTCGTGTGGCGATCCCTGCCAAGATGAGGAATGCCTTGAGCCCGGAGGCGAAGAGCAGCTTCACGATCACGCGCGGCTTCGAGCAGTGCATCAACCTGTATCCGCTCGATGAGTGGGAAAAGCAGGAGGATAAGATCAGCGAGCTGAACACGTACCGGTCCGAGGCGCGCGATTTCGTGCGCACCATCATGATGTGGGCCGACGAGGTCACGCTGGATGCGCAAGGGCGGATCGTGGTGCCGAAGCCGCTCAAGGAGTTTGCCAGGATTGACGAGACGGCCCTGATCATAGGAGCCCTGGATCACATAGAGATCTGGAATCCGGACGTGTTCGGGGATTATCAGCAGGGCATTGGGTCCGACTACCCGACCCTGGCGGAGCGTGTGCTCGGAATGTAGCGGGGGTGGCTTCCTCCATCGACGACATGGCTGGAAGCGAGAGACATATACGTGATGCGGGGGACGGCGACGATGCGCTGAGATATGCCTCGTCCTTCCACGCACCTGTTCTTTGCAAAGCTGTCACGGAACGACTTGTTACGAATAAAGGCGGCGTGTACGTGGATACTACCTTGGGTGGGGGTGGACACAGTGCTGCACTGCTCGACGCGCTATCATCGAGAGGCAGGGTGATTGGCATCGACCAAGATGTCGAAGCGCTCGATGCGGCTCGCAGCCGGCTCGCCGCCGACATGGAACGCGGACGGTTTAAGGCCCTTCGCGGCAATTTCGAGCATATCGAGCGTTTGCTCGAAGAGGCGGGTGAGCCGCTGGTGGACGGCCTCTTGGTCGACCTCGGCGTCTCTTCCCACCAGCTCGATACCGCTTCGCGTGGATTCAGCTTCAGCTCCGAAGGCGAGCTCGACATGCGCATGGACGTGCGCGGCGGGCTCTCCGCCCACGACATCGTGAATGGGTGGGAGGAGCGAGCGCTGAAAGAGGTGCTCTCCTCGTTCGGAGAAGAACCCCGATCGGGCCGCATCGCACGTGCCGTCGTCGCGGCCCGGCCGATCGAAAGCACCACGGAGCTGGCCGGTGCCGTCCGCGGCGTCGTGCCCGAGCGAGAGGAAGTGAAGACGCTATCTCGTGTGTTTCAGGCGCTGCGCATCGCCGTAAACCGCGAAATCGACGTGCTCGAGCGCGTGCTTGAAGCGTCGGTCAGCGTCGTCAGAGCCGGTGGCCGTATGGCGGTGATCAGCTACCATTCACTCGAAGACAGACGAGTAAAGAGATTCGTTCGATACGGAAATTTTGAGGGGGCGCCCCTGCGCGATCTCTACGGCAACTTACTGTCGCCGTGGGATGAGCTGACCCGAAAGCCCATCCGGCCGGCGGAGGTCGAGGTCGAGGCGAATCCGCGAGCGCGCAGCGCGCGGCTCCGCGTGGCGGAACGTACCGAGCTGCAATGGCCGCCGGTGCAGGATGCTCTCAAGGGGAGGTGAACCATGGAACTGCCGATCGGCATCAACCGCAAAGTCGTCGATTGGCTCGCGTCGATGGGCTACCCGGTCTCGGGGATGTCGGCGAAGGCCCTCCAGGCGATGCTTCTACGTGAAGCCCGCCAATGGCAGGTCTCGCCCGAACGGCTGGAGACGATGATTCTGGAGGACGACGGGCAGCGCCTGGGGGAACTCGGGCCGATGGTTCGCGAGGCGGCCGGCCGCATCTCGGTCGGGGAGGCCGGTCCGCCCCGCTGAGCTTCCGGATCGCGGAAGGGATGCTGCGCGGGCTGCGCCCCGCTGAATGAGCCGGCGCTCCGCTTCCGTACGTCGGGGCGCCCGACCGCACGACGGCCCGCCGGCGTGGGGTGATGTGCCGACCGAACGCGAGAGGCTTGTAGCAGCAGCGGAGTACGTGCGAGATGGCGGTAGCGCAGCCGAAAAGGAGCCATAGACCGAAAAAGACGACGGCCGGCCGGTCGCGCGCTGCTCCGTCTGCCCGCCGCCGCGGCAAGAGCAATTCCCGCACGCTCCCCGGCTGGAAGGATCTCTCCGGTTCGAACGAGCGCCGGCAAGCCGGCTCGCGGCCCGGATCGTTTCTGGAGCGCATATCGACCACCCGCTTCGCGCTTCTGATCGTCAGTCTGGCCGCGCTCTTTACGCTGTACGTCGGTCACGTGCACGCCACGCAGGACCTGCTCGTCGAGGTGCAGCAGGAACGGCGAGAAAATCTGCGCCTTCATCTGAAATACAACCGTCTGAAGGGTGACTTCGACGAAATGGTCGGCCCCTCGGTGATATATAATCGTGCTCGCAATCTAGGACTCATCGAAAACCCGGCGTTTGGACCCTCGATCGAAGTGGAGGGATCATGACGTCCCCCGCTCGATCGCGACGAAGGGCAGCAGGAGGCATGCCACGTGGAACCGAAGGATTCGATACTGGCACGGATGTATGTGGTGCTGACGCTCCTCACGCTCCTGCCGTTGATGGTTGTCGCACAGCTGCTGCGGATCCACGTCGCCGAAGGGGGTGACCTCCGAGCCCAGGGCGAACGACAGGCCAGCTCGTTCGTCGAGATTGCCGCCGTCCGCGGCGCCGTCTACGACCGGGCCGGCCGGACGCTGGCTGTCAACACGGCACGCTATGATCTCGCGCTCGACCCAACCGTGCCGGGCTTCGAGCCGCAAGCACGTTCGTTCTTTGATAGACTGTCAAAGCTGACCGCCAGGCCGGCCTCCCTGTACCGTCGGCTCGTTGAGGAGCGCACGAGCCGCCAGTACGTGCAGCTTGTCAGGGGCCTCACCGAGCGTCAGAAAGAGACGATCGAAGGCTGGGGGGTCCCCGGGCTGATCCTCGATCCGACCTTCGCACGTCGCTATAACTACGGCAGTACGGCGTCCCACCTGCTCGGGTACGTCAGTCCGGATGGAACCGGCCTGGGGGGACTCGAGCTGCAGTACGACGCGTATCTGAGAGGGACGGCCGGACGGCGCGCCGTCAAGCGGGATCGCCTGGGTAGGATCCGCGCGTACGTGGACGGGCAGGTCGTCGAGCCCGAGCATGGGAAGTCCCTCGTCCTCACCATCGATCTCTTCCGGCAAAGCATCCTCGAGGAAGAGCTCGCCCGAGGCGTCGCGGAGGCGCGGGCGAACGCCGGGACGGCGGTTGCGATCGATCCGCATACGGGCGCCGTGCTGGCCATGGCCAACGTACCGAGCTTCGATCCGAACCGCGCGGGCGCGTACTCAGCCGAAACGCGGCGAAATCGTGCGATCACCGACCGGCTCGAGCCGGGCTCAACCTTCAAGCTCGTCGCCGCGGTCGCCGCCGTGGAAGAAGGGCTCGTAGAGATGGGGGATTCGGTGGACACGGGTGACGGATGGGCGGTCCTGCAGGGAAGGACGCTGCACGACACCCGTGCCCACGGCACCATTCCTTTTCGCGAGGTCATTGCCGTTTCCAGCAACGTCGGGACGGCCAGGGTCGCCGCCGAGCTCGACCCCGGCACGTTTTATCAGTATGCGCGCAATCTCGGTTTCGGTCATCCCACCTGGATCGATCTTCCCGGTGAAGTGGCCGGCCGGCTGAAGCGCCCGGCCGAATGGAGCGGGACCTCGCTGACGTCGATGAGCATCGGTTACGAGGTCGACGTCACGCCCCTGCAGCTGGCAATCGCCTACGCCGCCCTGGCGAACGGCGGCCTGCTCGTGCGGCCGTACGTCGTCTCCGAGCGGCGGGACATCACGGGACGCACGACGTGGCGAGCGAAACAGGATTCGGTGCGCCGCGCCTTCGAGCGGTCGACGGCCAGGACCGTCCTCCCCGCCTTCGAAGAGGCGGTGACCGCCGGTACGGCCACGAGCGCCGCAATTGAGGGCCTCGCCGTGGCCGGCAAGACGGGCACGGCGCGCAAGGTGACGGACGGGTCGTACGAATCGGGCGCCTATCGCGCGTCCTTCGTGGGATTCTTCCCGGCCGACGAGCCTCAGGTGGTGCTCGCGGTCGTGATCGACGAGCCGCAGGCATCGCGCTACGGCGGCTCCGCGGCCGCCCCCATCTTCCAGCGGGCGGCCCGCCGCTGGATCACGACGTTTCCCGACATTGCTCAGAGGGTCGCGCCGCCCGAAGAGCTCCCGGATGATCTTCTGTACCGGGTGCCCCGCGTCGAAGGACTGCCGATGCACGTTGCCTCGCGGCGCCTGTCCGCTTCGGGGTTTCGTCCGCGCGCCGCCTCATCGGACCCGTTTCGAACGGCGGCGGCGCAGGAGCCGGCCGCCGGTTCCGACGCCGCACCGCTTCAGCGCGTCCGCCTTGCTGCTGCGGACAGCCTGACGCTCGCCGAGGCCGAGATGCCGGACTTCACGGGCTGGAGCGGTCGCGAGGCCGTTCACTGGCTCGCCCGGCACGGCGTTCGCACCCGCGTGGAGGGAGACGGGGTGGTGGCGAGCCAGCATCCGGCGGCGGGACGTCCGCTCGCGGAGACCGTTGTGCTGAGATGCCGGTGATGCAGCTCTCCAACCTGATAGTTACGCTGCGGGAGGCCGATCTGCTGATCGGCGTGCAGGAAAGCTTTGACGACGTAGACATTGACCATCTGGCAGGCGACAGCCGCCAGGTGGGACCGAACGGCCTCTTCGTCGCCATACGCGGCGAAACCGCCGACGGTCACCTGTTCATTGACAAGGCTGTTCAAAACGGAGCCAGAGCGATCGTGTGCGAAGCGGTGCCGGCGGACCGAGACGATCGGTACGCCGGCATCGCATTCGTACACGTCGAGGATTCCCGCGCGGCGCTCGCGGAGCTCGCGTCGGTCTTTTACGATCATCCCTCCCGCGATCTGAACATCGTGGGGGTCACCGGGACCAACGGCAAGACAACGGTCACCTTTCTGATATACAGCGTCCTGACCCTGCTCGACGCCCGGGCCGGTCTGATCGGCACGATAGAGATCCGTCTCGGCGACCGCGTAATCGCTACCCGCCTGACCACGCCCGACGCGCTGGCCGTGCAGCGCCTGCTGCGAGGCATGGCGGAGGCCGGGTGCGCCGCCTGCGCGATGGAGGTGTCCTCCCACGCACTGGAGCAGGCACGCGTGCGGGCCGTTGCATTCGACGCCGCCGTCTTCACGAACCTTTCGAGAGACCATCTGGACTACCACAAAACGCCGGAAGCGTATTTGTCCGCCAAGAAGAAACTCTTCGATGCGCTCGAACCCGGTGCCGTGGCGCTCTACAACGCCGACGACCCGGCCGGCAGCCGCATGGTGGCCGACACGCGCGCCGAACGCCGATCCTACGGACTTGACGCACCGGCCGACATTCGTGCCCACATCGTCGAAAACCGTATGGACGGGTTGACGCTTAAATGGAAAGGACGGGATCGCCGCTTTCGACTCGTAGGGCGTTTCAACGCCTACAACCTGCTCGCCGCGTACGGCGCCGTCTGTGCGCTGGGCTACGAGCCGAACGCCGTGCTAGAGGTCCTCGAACAGGCACCCCCCGTCCCCGGCCGGTTCGAGCTCATTCGCTTCGAAGACGGCACGAAGGTCGTCGTCGATTATGCGCATACGCCGGACGCGCTTGAAAACGTGCTCCGCACGATCGCCGAGACGAAAGACCCGGCCGCCGAAGTGTGGTGCGTCTTCGGCTGCGGCGGGGATCGCGACCGCGAGAAACGCCCGCTGATGGGCTCGACCGCGGAACGGTACGCCGATCACCTCATCGTGACGAGCGACAACCCGCGGACGGAAGATCCGGCGAGCATCATGAAGGCGATACGCGGCGGGATGTCCCGGGCGGAGCATGCTCGCTTCATCGCCGACCGGCGCGAAGCGATCGCCGAGGCGGCCCGGGCATCGAAAGCAGGCGACATCGTGCTCGTCGCCGGAAAGGGACATGAACCCTACCAGATTATCGGAACAGAGGCGCGCCCCTTCGACGACCGGCAGGTCGTTCGAGAGGTGTTTGCACCCAGAAACGCCGCCCCGCCGCCCGGGCGCGAGAGCGGGTGACCCACACGTAGCCAGCGCACGCCGACTCCCCGACCCGCAATGATTTACTATCTCATCGATTATCTGGAGCAGCTCTACCAGCCGCCGGGCTTCCAGGTGATCCGGTTTATCACCGTACGGGCTACGCTGGCGGCCATCACGGCAATGTTCATCTCCATGTTCATCGGGCGATACATCATCAACTGGCTGAGCCGCAAGCAGCTGGGAGAGCAGATCCGCGAAGGCGAAACGGCCGGCGCCGTCAGCCACGCTCACAAAGCCGGCACCCCCACCATGGGCGGCATCGTCATCCTTCTGTCCATTCTTACCTCGACGCTGCTCTGGGGCGCAATCGCGGAAGTGTACGTCTTGCTGGCCATGCTCTCGGTCGCGTGGATGGGCGCCTTCGGGTTCATCGACGACTACATCAAGACCGTAAAAAAGGAAAAGGAAGGACTGCCCCCAAAGGTCAAGCTTACCGGTCAGATCATGATCGGGCTCATTCTGGGCGTCGTCCTCTATGTCTATCCCGACTTCCAGGGATATCACACGCTCACCTACATGCCGTTCCTGAAGGAGAAGTCGGTCGACTACAACATCTTTCGGCACATCGTGGACGGGTTCGATCTGGGCGCCATCGTCTACATCCCAATCGTCATATTTATCATGACGGCCGTCTCCAATGCGGTCAATATCACGGACGGGCTGGACGGGCTGACGACCGGCGTCACGGCCTTCGTCGGCGGCGGACTCGTGGTGCTGTGCTACGTCACCGGGAACGTCCAGTTTGCGGAATTTCTGGACGTGCTCTACCTCCCGGGAACGGGCGAGCTCACCGTGTTTGCAGCGGCGCTGACGGCCGCCTGCTTCGGCTTTCTATGGTTCAACGGATATCCGGCCACCGTCTTCATGGGCGACACCGGCTCGCTCGCGCTCGGCGCGGCCATCGCCGCACTGACGCTGATGATCCGCAAGGAGCTCCTGCTGCCGCTGCTCGGCGCCGTCTACTTCATGGAGGCAAGCAGCGTCATTATCCAGACGGTCTATTTCAAGTGGACGAAGCGGCGAACCGGGCGCGGGAAGCGCATATTTCTGATGGCGCCGCTCCATCATCACTTCGAAGCGCGCGGCACCCACGAGGCGAAGATCGTGACCCGGTTTTGGATCGTCACCGC
>CAZXHQ010000062.1:0-1304 GCA_964640145.1 uncultured Rhodothermales bacterium
CGTACAACCGACCCGCCAACGACGATGCCTGGAGACTTCCGAGCCCACCTGTTCATTATCTTCGGCGCGAGCGGCGACCTCACCACCCGCAAGCTCGTGCCGGCGCTGTTCCACCTCCTGAAGCGGAACGACGAGCTGCGGACCTGCCACATCCTGGGCGTGGCCCGCTCCCAGCTCACCGACGAGGCGTTCCGGCGCGACGTCCGCGAGGCGCTCCACGAGCACCGCCTCGACGACGTCGACGTGTGGTGCGACGAGCACGTGTTCTATGAGTCGCTGGGGACATCGGGCGACGACTACGACCGTCTCGTGTGCCGCGTGGCCGACCTCGAGGCGGAGCGCGGCCTCCCGGGCAATCGGGTGTTCTATCTGGCCCTCCCCCCGTCGGCCTTCCCCGGCACGATCGAGGCCATCGGGACGTCGGGTCTGCACGAGAGCGAAGGATGGACGCGTCTCGTCGTCGAGAAGCCGTTCGGCCGCGACCTGGCATCCGCAGAGAAGCTGAACGAGCTCGTCCACCGCTACTTCGACGAATCCGAGGTCTTCCGCATCGACCACTACCTGGGCAAGGAGACCGTCCAGAATCTCATCGTCTTCCGATTCGCCAACGCCCTCTTCGAGAGCGTCTGGCACCGCGGCCAGATCAGCCGTGTCGACATCCACGTGCACGAACGCCTCGGCGTGGAGACCCGCGCCGGCTACTACGACCAGTCCGGCGCGCTTCGCGACATGGTCCAGAACCACCTCACGCAGCTCCTCTCGCTCATCGCCATGGAGGCGCCTTCGCGGTTCGATGCCGACGCGATCCGGCAGGAAAAGGTGAAGCTCCTCGAATCGGTCATTCCCATCCGCACCGGCGACGTGGTCCTCGGTCAGTACGGCGGCGGCGAAATCGACGGCGTGCGCGTCCCCGCCTACCGCGATGAAGACGGCGTCTCGCCGTCGTCGAACACGGTGACGTTCGTTCGCCTGCAGCTCGAGATCGCCAACTGGCGTTGGCGAGGCGTGCCGTTCACCCTGGAGACGGGCAAGCGCATGCCCGAGAAGCGTACCCGCATCGTCATCCAGTTCCATCCCGCTCCCGTCTCGATCTTCCGTCCCTTCGAAGACACCTGCGACGTGCGCCCCAACGTGCTCGAGATCACCCTCCAGCCCGACGAAGGCTTCGACCTCCATTTCGAGGTCAAGAAGCCGCGCATGCCGCTGCGCCTCGCCACGCAGACGCTCCGCTTCCGCCACGGCGAGGTCTTCGGCGACCTGCCGGATGCCTACGAGACGCTCCTGGGCGACGTGCTCCAGGGGGA
>CAZXHQ010000062.1:1404-11742 GCA_964640145.1 uncultured Rhodothermales bacterium
GCGAAGCGCGACGGCCGTTTTCGCTCATTCTGCCGGGCGGATCCACGCCGCGGCGGCTCTTCGAACTGCTCGGCACCGAACGGCGCGAGCGCCTTCCCTGGACGGAGATGCACCTTTTCTGGTCCGACGAACGCTTCGTACCGGCCGGCGACGAGGCCAGCAACTACGGCACGGCCGCCCGGCTTTTCGTCGACCGCGTGGGCATCCCCTCCGAGAACGTCCACCGCGTACGCACCGACCTGCACGACGTCCGCGCCGCGGCGGACGCCTACGACGAGGAGATCCGCCGCTACTTCTCCGAGCGGTCCGAAGAAGCGTTCGACCTCGCCCTGCTCGGCCTGGGAGCCGACGGCCACACGGCCTCGCTCTTTCCCGGGCACGAAGCGGCATCGGGCGGGTGGGCGGAAGCCGTGATCGGCCCGGCGGACCGGCCGCCGCGCGAGCGCATCACGCTCACCGTGCGCGCCCTCTGCGCGGCACGCACGGTCGTCTTCCTCGCGGCAGGCCGACAGAAGCAGGCCGCCGTGCGACGGCTCCTCGAGGGCGATGAGCTGCCGGCCGGCCGAATTCGCGGCTCCGAACAGACGATGATTCTGGTGGATGCACCGGCCGCGGCTGAACACCGCGGCCGCGATCGGTAGAGAGGCGCTTTCCGTTCAGGCGGAGCGCGGAGGCCACGCGAACGCAACCCTCCTACACCGCCGCTTCCGCCTCGCGGCGCATCTGGTGCTTCTTCCGGTCGTTCGGGTCCAGGTGACGCTTGCGCAGCCGGACGGCCTTCGGCGTGACCTCGATCAGCTCGTCCTCGCGGATGAACTCGATCGACTCTTCCAGCGACATGCGGCGCGGCGGGTTCAGCTTCTCGAACGAGTCGGCCGAGGCGGCGCGCATGTTCGTCAGCTTCTTCTCCTTCGTGATGTTCACGTCGAGGTCGGCGTCCCGACTGTTCTCGCCCACGATCATGCCCTCGTAGACCTCGTCCCCGGGACCAACGAACAGCTCGCCCCGCTCCTGCAGGCTCACGATGGCGTATCCGGTGCCCTTGCCCCGCCGGTCGGCCACCAGCGCCCCCGTGCCGCGATGGGAGATGGCGCCCGCCCACGGACGGTAGCCGTCGAAGAGGTGCGTAAGGATGCCCGTGCCCTTCGTGTCGGTAAGAAACTCGGTCCGGTAGCCGATCAGGCCGCGCGCGGGCAGCTCGAACTCGAGGCGGACGCGCCCGGAGCCGTGATTGACCATCTTCGTCATCTGGCCCTTTCGCGTACCCATCTTCTCGATCACCACGCCCATGAACGTCTCCGGCACGTCGATCAGCGCGCGCTCGTAGGGCTCGTGCGTCTTGCCGTGTACTTCCTTCGTGATCACCTGCGGCATGCCCACCGCGAATTCGTACCCCTCGCGCCGCATCTGCTCGATCAGGATGGCCATCTGCAGCTCGCCGCGTCCGTAGACGAGAAACCGGTCGGCCGAATCGGTCTCCTCGAGCCGCATGGCAAGATTGGATTCCATCTCCTTCGTCAGCCGGTCCCGCAGATTGCGCGAGGTCACGTACTGGCCTTCCCGGCCGCTAAAGGGAGAGTCGTTGATGCGAAACTCCATCGAGAGCGTCGGCTCGTCGACGTGGAGCGGCGCCAGCGGCTGCGGATCCTCGGCATCGGCCAGACTCTCGCCCAGCCCGATCCCCGTCACGCCCGCGACGGCGATGATGTCGCCCGCGCTCACGGCGTCCGTTTCCACGCGGTTCAAGCCCTCGTATTCGAACAGCGCGGTGACCTGCGCCGTCTTCGCGGTGCCGTCGCGGTGGCACATCGAGACCCGCTGCTTGTTGCGGAGCGTTCCCTGCATCACGCGTCCCACGGCGACGGGGCCGAGGTAATTGTCGGGCTGGACGCTCGTCACGAGCACCTGCAGCGGACCGTCCGGATCGCCCTTCGGCGGCGGCACCTCGCTCAAAATGGCGTCGAAGAGCGGGCCGAGATCGGTCAGCTCCTCCTCCAGATCGGTCGTGCACTTGCCCTCCACGGCCACCGCGTAGAGCACGGGAAACTCGATCTGCTCCTCGGTCGCATCGAGGTCGATGAAGAGGTCGTAGATCTCGTCGAGCACCTCGAGCGGACGCGCGTCCTGACGGTCGATCTTGTTCACCACGACGATGGACGGAAGGCCGAGCTGCAGTGCCTTCGAGAGCACGAACCGCGTCTGCGGGAGGGGCCCTTCGGCCGCGTCGACGAGCAGCATGATGCCATCCACCATCCGCAGGATCCGCTCCACCTCTCCTCCAAAGTCGGCGTGGCCCGGCGTATCGACGATATTGATCTTCGTGTCGTCGAAGAAGACCGCCGTGTTTTTCGCCATGATGGTGATCCCCTTCTCGCGCTCGAGGTCCATCGAATCCATCACGCGCTCGGCCACGTCCTGATTTTCGCGGAACGTGCCGCTCTGCCACAGCATGGCGTCGACCAGCGTCGTCTTGCCGTGATCGACGTGGGCGACGATCGCGATGTTTCTAATCTGATTGCTCACGGTGCAGGGGTAGAATGCAGGGTAGAATACGGAGGAGATGAACGACGTACGAGCAGTGCGTGGCCTCAATCGCTCCGCGCGCCGTCTTGTTCCACGCGCGGACCGCGAGACTCGAGGCGGTGGCCAAATCTGCGGATTCTCCATGGGGGATGCGTCTGCCGGGCAAGGCTGCCCTGCGCCCTCCAGCGCCGCACCGCCCGCGAAAGTCCCGAACCGGCCCTGAGCGCCGCCCATCGGCACCATCTTCCGCGTCAGCGCAACCGTCCAGCCGTCAGCGCCGGTACACCTCCACGTTCCACAGCCAGCCGCGGTGGAGCCGGTGGGGATGCAGTCCGGCGGACCGGACGGTCTCGCGCACGAGGCACTCCTCGTGCACGTAGAAACGGTAGGGGCTCCGGCGGATGCGCGGGCCCAGATTGATGGCGCCCCGCGCCAGCTGCATCACGCCGCGGTCCCGCGGGTACACGAGGCCGTAGAGCCGGCGGCATTTCTCGGCGGATCGTTCAACGAGAAGCCGCACGTCGTCGTAGCAGCAGATGACACGGTCGAGCGTCACGACGTCGGCCGGCTGCGCGTCGTCGGCCAGCTCGACGAAGTCGCCGACATGGAACGTAGCCCGGTCGATGTAGCCGCGCGCGACGGCCCGCCGACGGCCGGCCTCTACGTACGCTGAGGCGGCGTCCACGCCCTCGATCCGGCCGCCGCCCGCGGCCGCGAAGGCATCCTGGATGGCGCCCAGCCCGCCCCCGACGTCCAGCAGGCTTCGACCTTCGATCCCCTCCGCCCGTATCGTCTCGATGAGGCGGCGCGTCGTGCGCGGCGGCCCCAGCAGCCGGTGCTTCCATCGTTCAAGTTTTACGAGGCGGTCGCCAAACAGCTGATCGACGCCGCGGCACTGCGCACAGCTCATGGTTACGAATGTCGGCTAGAAGAATACGCCGCGGCCTGGGGCCTTATGAAGGTGGGTTTTTCAACCGAGCCCGTATCTATACCGAGCCCCTATCTACATTGTAAGAAGTATCTTGTAAGAAGCGGAAGCGGCTCGGCTGGTTTCGCCAGCGTCCGGAGGTCATTCGTCGCGGCACAACGCTCCTCTCGGCCTCTATACCTGTCATTGCGTGCGCCTGTCATTCCGGGGTCGGAGGAGGTTTCCTCGATGGCGGCTACACTTCATGCACTCCGTCAGCATGAGGCGAATCGGACCCGCGCGCCTGGATCGGTCGTGGTTTCTTGCTTGGACACGCGTCGTGGAACCGGAGATCAAAACCCAGGTTGACTAACTAAACTAACCTGTCTGCCGCGATGATCGTCAACACGCACGAAGCAAAAACCCGTCTCTCCGAACTCCTTCGTAAAGTCGAAGCAGGGGAGGAGGTCATCATTGGTCGAGCAGGCCGTCCGGTCGCTCGACTTACGCCGTACGAGCGTGCGCTGGAACCACGCCGGCCGGGCGCGTGGCGTGGACGCGTACACATGTCTGACGACTTCGACGAGCTCCCCGAAGAATACCTCGAGGCGTTCTCCGGTCTCGGACGCGACGATACCTGATCGCGGCCGGGATGATGCGTCTTCTTCTGGATACGCACTCACTTCTCTGGTGGCTCGCCGAGCCGGAAACCCTCTCGGCGGAAGCTCGGGACGCCATCGCGAAGGCTTCGAACGAAGTGTACGTAAGTGCCGCGTCCGCCTGGGAGATCGCTATCAAGAAGCGTCTCGGCAAACTCGAAGCGCCCGACGATCTGGAGAACCAGATACGGGAAAATAACTTTTCGCCCCTTCCGATTAGCGTCCGGCATGGACTTGCCGTCGAACGCCTCCCTCCCATCCACCGTGACCCGTTCGACCGTATGTTAGTCGTTCAGACGCAGTTAGAGGGGCTGACGATCATCTCGCGCGACGACATGATTCCACGGTATGAGGTTTCCGTTCTCGAGGCCTGAACCCGCAGTTCGATTCGAGAAGACGGGAAGGCGTCTGCTGTGCGAAGGCGGACTGAGCTTCCCGCACTCGCGTACGCGCCACGAAGTACGCGCGCCACGAAGGCAGAACAGCAGTCTACAGATTGCACGGCGTGTCTCAACGACACCGGGGACTGCCGGCGACGACCCCGTCACTGCGCCGATCCGAGCCGTGCGGGTTCGGAGAAAACGCTCGCTCACTCCCCGGCCGTACCGAAAGCGTGGCATGCCGGCCGTCCGGAAAGCGAGAGTACGTGTTCGCAGCACGCGGAGCAGCGCGTTGACGTTCTCCCTAATCCGGCACGTTGCGCCGCAGCTCCTCCAGCCACACCTCCGCCTCCGAGTCGCTCGGCGCCCTCCAGTCTCCGCGGGGCGAGAGGGATCCCCCCGAACCCACCTTCGGACTGTTCGGCACCGCCGTGCGCTTGAACTGGCTGATCTTGAAGAAGCGCCACAGGAAGACCTCCAGCCAGTGCTTGATCTCATCCAGTCCGTATGCGTTGCGCTGCGACTCGGGCAGGGATTTCGGCCACCGGCCTCGAGATGCGTCCCCCCAGGCGTTCCAGCTCAAGAACGCCACCTTGCTGGGCCGGAAACCCAGGCGCGTTATGTGGTAGATGTTGAAGTCCTGCAGCTCGTAGGGACCGATCACTTCCTGCGTGCTCTGGTGGGGCTCGTCGGACTCGCCGTCCGAATGCGGTACGAGCTCCGGCGAAATCTCCGTCTCCAGGATCGACTGCAGCACGCCGAGGGTCCGCTCGTCGAACTCCTTCGCATGAATCACCCACCGTATCAGATGCTGGATGAGCGTCTTCGGTACCGATGCGTTGACGTTGTAATGCGACATCTGGTCGCCCACGCCGTAGGTGGTCCATCCCAGTGCGAGCTCGCTCAGATCCCCCGTCCCGAGGACGAGGCCGCCGCGATGGTTGGCCAGGCGGAAGAGGTGCGACGTCCGCTCGCCGGCCTGCACGTTCTCGAACGTGACGTCGTATACCGGCTCGCCCTCCGCATACGGATGCCCGATGTCCTCGAACATCTGCATGCTCGACGGCCGAATGTCGATCTCCTCGGCCGTCGCGCCGAGCGCGTCCATCAGCGCCAGCGCGTTCTTGCGAGTGCGGTCGCTCGTGGCGAAGCCCGGCATGGTATAGCCCAGGATGTTCTCGCGCGGCAGCCCTAACCGGTCCATCGTACGCGCCGCCACGATCAGCGCCTGGGTGGAGTCGAGCCCGCCCGAGACGCCGATCACGATCTTCTCGATGGAGGCGGCCTTGAGGCGCTTCATCAGGCCGTGGACCTGGATGTTGTACGCCTCGTAGCAGCGCTCGTCGAGCCTGTCCGGATCGCTCGGCACGTAGGGGAACCGCTCGACGTGCCGACGCAGCGGCACGTCGCCCTCGGGGAGGCGGAATTCGAACGGGATGCTGCGTATGGCGCGCACGTGAGCCACGTGGTCGCCGACGGCATCGTTGAAGCTGGTCATGCGCATCCGATTCTGAGCGAGCAGCTCGAGGTCCACGTCGGCCACGATCACCTGCTCATCGGAGGAAAACCGCTCCGACTCCGCGAGCAGATGATCGTTTTCGTAGATCATCGCGTGCCCGTCCCAGGCGAGATCCGTCGTCGATTCACCCGGGCCCGCCGCCGTGTAGAGGTACGCCGCGATGCACTTGCCCGACTGCGAGGCGCAGAGGTCGTGTCGGTAGTCCGCCTTCGCGATGGTGATGTTGCTGGCGGAGAGGTTCGCCAGCACCGTGGCGCCGGCCAGCGCTCCGTACGTGCTGGGCGGAATCGGCACCCAGACGTCCTCGCAGATCTCCACGTGGAGGGCGAAGTCTTCGACGGCATCCGTCTCGAAAATCAGGTCGCTGCCGAAGGGCACCTTGCGGCCGAGGAAAAACACTTCATCACGCACGGCGTCGGCCGCCCGCGTGAACTGCCGCTTTTCGTAGAACTCCCTATAGTTGGGCAGGTAGCTCTTCGGCACGATTCCGAGCACGTCGCCCCGGTAGAGCACCACCGCGCAGTTGAAAAGCTTGCCTTCGAAGCGAAGCGGAGCGCCGATCAGCAAAACCGGCGTCAGCTCGCGGCTGGCTTCGACGACGGTCGAGATCGCTGCGCGCACTCCGTCCAGCAGGGCCTCCTGATGGAAGAGGTCGTCGTTGGAATAGGCCGAGATGCCCAGCTCGGGAAAGAGCGCCACGGCGGCATGTTGATCGGACGCCTTCCGGGCAAGTCCGATGGTTCGTTCCGCATTGAATGCAGGATCCGCCACCCGTAGCTCGGGCGTGCATACGGCTGCCCGGATAAATCCGTGCGAATAGATCGAGTGAAAGGGACGGCCCATGGAAGTCACTGGTGGAGAAACGGTCGCGGCACGAGCGGAAAGATAAGCGATGAACGTCTCCTGATTCGGGATGGGGGGAAGCCCCGTAACCCGTCCGGCCCTGCACTAACGTATTTTGCCTCGTTCCGCCGTATATTGAGAATATAGCGGCCTCGGCCGTCCCGCCCGTCGGGACGGCTGCATCGCAGCCCCGGTCACCGCATCCCCCCGTGCTGACCTCAGCGACGGCAACCCGGCACCAATATCCCCTGACTTATGACCGACCACCGAACAACGCGCTCGGAGGTGGCGCGCCTCCCGGCGGCAGACGATCCCGAGGATCGACCGGGATGCCACCATCCGGCAAACCCAGCGGCAGACGGCCTCGAGCGGTCTCTCGATCAGCTCATGGCCCGCGTACGCGACACTACGCACGTTTCCACCACGCTTCAGTTCGACGGTTGGGAACCCTTCGACGACGAAGAGAAGACGGCGCGGGTTCTGGAATTCGTGCGGAGGGCCGTCGACGACGCCCTTCTGTCCGCCGACGCGACGCATATCGTCGTCTCCCTGGTAATGGACGGCCGGCGCTGCGAGGTGTGCATCCGCGACGACGGGACTGAACACGTACCCGCTGCGGAGGGGGCGGAGCAGCGCCGCCTGGAACAGGTCGCCCGTCTCCTAGGCGGCTCCCTCCGCACCGAGCGGAGAAAGACCAGGGGGACCGCCGTCCGCCTCACGTTCGAGGAGTAGCGGGCCGTCGAGAGCTCGCCGGCCTTTTGCGGCTCGGTTCTGCGGCAGGCCTCTCACGCCGATCGACGGTATGCGGCGCGCCCTAATGCCGGCGGCGAGGCTCCCCGTCGCGAGACAGTGCCTGCCAGATGCCGAGAAGGTACGTTGCACCCAGCGCCCGGTCGAAGAGACCGTAGCCGGGGCGACCTTCCTCACCCCAGATCATCCGCCCGTGGTCCGGCCGCATCGGACCGGCGTAGCCGATCTCTTTCAGTCCGCCCAGCACCGCGACGAGATCGACGTCGCCGTCCGGGTGGGTGCTCTCGTGGAACGACCGCCGCCCCACCGTCTTCACGTTCCGCGCATGCACGAAATGGATGCGATCGCCCAGCGCGCGAACGGCCTGCGGGAGCCGTGCGGCCTCATCCGGCCTGGCGCCCAGCGATCCCGTACAGACCGTGACGCCGTTCGCGGGGCTGTCTACCAGCGTGGTGACGCGTTTCAGCGCGTCCGCGCTCGTGATGATGCGGGGGAAATCTCCGACCGGCCACGGCGGATCATCCGGATGGATGGCCAGGCGCACGCCGGCCTCCTCGGCGATGGGCGCGACCCGTTCGAGGAAGTACCCGAGATGAGACCACAGGTCCTCCTCCGACAACGCCCCGTAGGCGGCGCGCAGCGCGGTCAGCTCGTCGCCCGAGTAGGCGGCAGCCCATCCGGGAAGGTCTCCCGTTCCTTGGGAAAAGTCGATGGCCGCCATCTCGCCCTCGTCGAAGCGCAGGGCCGTCGAGCCGTCGTCCATCGGCATGGCCAGATCGGTGCGGAGCCAGTCGAAGACGGGCATGAAGTTGTAGCACACCACGGGAATCCCCTCCTCGCCCACGGCCTCGATGCTCTGCGCATACCGGTCGATGAGCCCGTCACGGCCCTCGCGCCCCAGCTTGATGTCCTCATGCACGGGAATCGACTCGACGACGGCAAATTCGAGGCCCGCAGCCTCGATCGTCTCCCGCAGCGACCGCACCTCCTCTCGAGGCCATTCCTCTCCGGGAGCGCGGCCGTGCAGCGCGCTCACGATCCCGGTTACCCCCGGAATCTGCCGGATGTACTCCAGGGAGACCGGGTCGTCCGGTCCGTACCAGCGAAAGGTCATCTGCATCTGTCCGTGTCGATCGGTTTGTAGGCCGTTCCTAAACTACGAATATCGATGGGCTTTTCGTCGTGCCCGCGGTCTTCCTGATGCGGACGCCCAGAAAAACGGATCTTCTCGTGGTCGCAGCCGCCGGTCTCCCTGCCGCGGACATCCAAGATAACGCACCTTTCGGGACCCATCGCCGGCTGCTCGGCCGGTCTAGCACGGCCGCCTTCAGGGCGCCCGGTCGACGCGCCGCATCTGACGCAGCGCCGGCGGGAGCAGGGCGACGATGACCACCAGCGACGCCGGGACCACCAGCAGCGAGTACCGGAGGCCGAAGACCGATCCCAGCGCGCCGGCCACGAAGGGCAGAACGCTTCCGCCCGTGAGCGCCATGACGAACAGTACGCTGAAGGCGGTTCCGGAGAGGCTCGGATAGAGGTCGCCGGCGTATCCGAGCGTCACCGGAAAGGCGGCGGCCAGACCGGCCCCGGTCAGAAAGATCCCCACGAAGGCCGTCGGCACCGACGTAGCGGTCACGACGACGACGGCACCTGCCGCCGCGAGGCCGGCACACGCATAGAGCACGTGAGAGGGCGTGGCGAGGGCGAGCACGCGGGCGAGAAATACCCGAGCCACGGTCATCCCCATCCAGAACAGCGACAGTCCGAACGCCGAGGTCCCCGCCGGGGCGCCGAGCTCCTCCTGGAAGAACGTGGTGGTCCACCCGCCCGCGGTGATCTCGATACCGCTCTGCAGGAAGAGCATCCCTCCTAAAAGCAGGATCGCGGGGTCGCGGAACAGCTTCGCCCCGCGAGCGATGGGGAAACCCCTCGGCTGCTTCGGTGCGGGAAAGCGAATCAGGGCGAAATACCCGAGCGCGAGCACGACGGGCACGGCAATGCAGGCGATGAGCAGAACGATCGAGAACCGGTTCAGCAGAAAGCCCAGCACCAGCGGCACGCCGAAGGCGCCGATCCCGAAGAAGATGCCCAGAACGCTCAGGTCGGCACTGCGGCCGCGGGTGCTGATGTCCGAGACGAGCGCATTGGTGGCACCATTGATGACTCCGCCCCCGAATCCGACGATGGCGACGGCGCCGAGCAGCAGCTCGTAGCTGGCCGAGAACGCCATGGCCTCGAGCCCGGCGATGATGATCGCCGACGAGACCAGCATCAATCCCTTGAATCCGTACCGATCGGCGACGGGACCGAATGCGAGCGAGCCGACGAGAATGCCGAGACTGAGCACGGTCAGCGACGAGCCCGCCACGGTCTTGTCGAGGCCGAAACGCGTGATGAAGGAGGGAAGCACGGTCCCGAGGACCGTGATGACAATCCCGAACACGCAGTTCCCGACGCACGCCGCCGCGAAGACGTACCGCCGGTTGAATGGGGACATGCTGAACGAGGAAGGTGATGACCGTATGGATCCGAACCCGGGCCGGGACGTGCCACTAACTTACATCAATTCGCAAATATGCTAACGTACGCATGCCGATGCATCGGACTCCTCGTCCGCCCCTCGTAATAGCGACCCGCTATTACGCGTCGGCGTGCCTATGAGTCTGTCGGACTTTGGCAGTAGCGTTTGTCCTTGTTAGATAGCCGTTATTCGAGAATTTCGCGTACGTCGAATAAAAACAACGTGGGTTTTCCGTA
>CAZXHQ010000063.1:0-10908 GCA_964640145.1 uncultured Rhodothermales bacterium
AGGTTTGCAGGCTGTAGGAAGGCCCGGAACATCGTATGGTCGTGATCTGGACGCTGTAGAGAGCGCCCCCGCGACGTGGCATCGCCGGCGCACGAGGTCGTCTGAAGCCGGTACCGGACGGACGTACAAAGAAACCGGATGGGCGTTAGAAGGGCAAGGCGAATATAAGGACCCCGCCAACAGGCGTCGGGATCGCCGGCGAACCGCAGCGCCGACTCCGTATCGCTTTCAGCCACGGCGGTACGAATCGTGAAACTCCTATCCCCAGGATGCGTCTGCACTCTGGGACCTCGTGGAGGGACCGGCTGAAACGTTTGTTATCGTGAGCATCCGACGATCGCCGCGTATGACCCCTTCCCAACAGGACGAACTGGAAGTTACCGACGTACGCGCCCTCCGGGCCTTCGAGACAAACGGGCGGCTCGAGCTCGAGGTCGCCTTCAATGACGGGGTGCGCAAAGTCGTCGACGTAAAACCCCTTCTGACGGGCATCCATCAGCGTCTTCTCTACCCGGATCAGTTCTCTCAGGCACGCGTCGAGACCGGCACCGTGGTATGGCCCGGCGAGCGGCTCCGCCCGGATCAGGCCCATATCACGGACCTGGCGATCGACGCCCGGACGCTGCGCGCGCTCGACCCGGTCGACACCTAGTCGCCGCAGCCGGCTTACGACAGATCGAACGCAACGCTTCATGACCGACCAGGATCGCACGACCTCGCCCCCGTCCCCGGAGTCCGGCGACCGGGATCGCCGCGCTGAGGCGCCCCGCCAGCCGTCGGACGAGGTGCCCCCCGAGACGACCGTGGACGAGGAGGCGCCCCGCCAGCCGGATTCCCCCGCCGTCCAGGCGTCGCGGCTCGACGCCTATACGGCGCACTACCCGGCCTGGGCGCGAGAGCTGGCGCGGAAGTATTTCACCAAGACGCTCACCCAGTTCATCCTCTACGGGAACGTTCGCGATCTCGTCCCGACCAACGACGGCGAGGGGAAGCGCACCTACGTACCGCTGCGCCCTTTCCTCACCGACGATCTCTTCGCCGCCCGCGACATCGTGGTCTTCTACGACCGATCGGCCGGCATCCACTTTCGCGACAAGGAGTCGCAAAAGGATTTCAACCGGGCGCTCTCGGGCTTCGATACGATCTTCGGGACCGACTATGCGCAGAAGCTGCCGAAGGACCCTGTCCGCGTCTTCTCCGTCCTCGAGAACTACTTCCGCACGCGGCTCGCCGACGACCGGCGCATCGCCTGCGTGATCGACTACGCCGAGACGATCGTGCCGATGGCCGAGGCCTCGATGTACTCCGCCGAGGACCGCAGCGCGCTCGTGTTTCTGCAGAAATGGGCCCACGACCCGCTCTTCCTGGCCGGCGACTTCACGCTCTGCCTGATTACGGAGAACCTGACGGACCTGAACCAGCAGCTCGTCCAGAGTCCCTATACGGCCGAGATCCAGATCGCGATGCCCGACGAGGAAGCGCGGCGCGCATTCGCCCGCTGGTACGTCGACGGACGCGGGCCGGTCTTCAGCGAGCACTCGGACGTCCCGCTGAACGGCGTCGCGTCCAACACCGCCGGACTCGGCTATATCCAGCTCCGCACCATCCTGGCCGACGTACTGGAAAACCGCACGGAGCTCACCTTCGAGGTGCTCTCCGAGATGAAGAAGGAGTTCATCGAGGCGGAAGCCTACGGCATGCTGGAGTTCGTCGAGTCGGACTTCAACCTCGACATGGTCGCCGGTCACGCGGAGGCGAAAACACATCTCCGACAGGCGGCGATCGCGCTCAAGGCGGGCCGGGCGGACGTGATGCCGATGGGGTACCTGGTAAGCGGGCCGGTCGGCACGGGCAAGACGTTCATGATCACGTGCTTCTCGGGCGAGATCGGCATCCCGATGGTCAAGCTCAAAAATTTTCGGTCCCAGTGGCAGGGTGTGACCGAGGGAAACCTGGAAAAAATCCTGCACCTGCTCGAGGCGATGACGCCGGTGGCGGTCATGATCGACGAGGCCGACGCGGCGCTGGGCGACCGCGACGTGGGAGGCGATTCGGGCGTGTCGCGGCGTGTCTTCGGGCAGATCGCCGCATTCATGAGCAACCCGCGCCACCGCGGGCGCATCATCTTCTTTCTGGTGACGGCGCGCCCGGATCTGATGCCGGTCGACCTGAAGCGACAGGGACGGGCCGAGGAACACATCGCGCTCTTCTATCCCACGACGCGAGAGGACCGAGAAGAGTTGCTACGGGTGATGATGAAGCGAACCGGCGTTCGGATGGAAATGGACGAGGTGCCCGATTCGCTGCTAAACGGCGAGAGAACGTTCAGCGGCGCCGACATGGAGGCGCTCTTCACGCGAGCCAAGTTCCGCGCAGCCGCTCGGCACGACGAGGAAGCATCTTCTCGGGCACCGAACGGCCGGGTCACGACGGAGATCCTGCGTGACGTCGTCGACGACTTCATCCCGCCGACCTATCCGGAGGAGGTCGAGCTTCAGACGCTGGCTGCCGTCCTCGAATGCACGAGCCAGGCCCTGCTGCCCGAACGCTTCCGATCCATGGACCGGGAAACGCTCGTCAAGCGCGTCCAGGCGCTGAAACAGATCGTCTGACCGTCCCTCGGCGCGCTCACGCCGGTGTGGACAGCATCTGCTTCGCGCTTACTTTTTCTTCTTCGGCGCTGCCGCCGCTTGCAGCGTCTCGCTCTCGGAAAGGAGCTTGTCATAAAGGTCGTAGCTTATTAGAACGGCATAGGGTTCATTGTTCTTCTGTATAAGGATGCCCCGCTCGATCGTCTTGGCATGTTCGACGAGCTCCGACGTCTTCGAGCGCAGTTCCGTGATGGTAGCGACGGCCTCTATTCCTCGAGTGCTGTACATAGATGTATCTGTAGAACGCGGATGCTCGCAAATTACACAACCAATTAACCGCCATTACCATATACGAGTTTCGATTCAAGTATTGCTTCATATGACGTACGAATGTCGCGCTTACCGGTGTGCGCACCGCGCTGACGACCCGCTAACGCTGCTTCGGGCTCGCCGGGATCCGGCTTTTTGAGGGCGAGTATTGTAACATTATCGTGCATAATTAACGCGACAAGTATGCACGCTCCAACATGGTGCGATTTGTAACATTCTGGCGTAATCCACTCTCGATGCCGCGGGAGCGAGGAGGCTCGTCGCCCCGAAGAAGGAGCCGGCCGGCCCCCGAAGCGTGGCGGAATCCCGCCGTTCGCGCGAACCTCGTCACCGCGGACGTGGTTGGTGATGGGCAGTGATTTGCAGGGTCTTGACCTGAATGAGTGCATGTATCAAGGTCGATTATATCTGGATCCTATGTGCCGGGATCGGCGATGCCGGCATCGAACAGGTCGGCGTAGCCCTCGAGTGCCGGGCTCTGCCGGGCCTCTCCTGGTATCCGTTTTGGCGGTCCTAGTGATCAGCGCCTCCTGCGCAGCGCGCCCCGCAGAGGCCCAGAGCGCCGACGCACCGGCCGTCACGCGGACCCTCGCCATCCGGGATGCGCGAATCGTGCAGGGACCCGGCCGCCAAATCGAACGCGGCACCGTCGTCGTCCGGGAAGGACTCATCACGGCCGTCGGGGCGGACGTTGAGATTCCGTCCGATGCGCGCATCATCGACGATGACAGCCTGACGGTGTACGCAGGACTGGTGGATGGGCTCTCGCACGTAGGGATCCCCGAGCCGGACGGTGAGCCGCGGCCGGAGAACGTGAACCGTGCCGATCCGCCGAACGACCTTGCGGGCATCCGGCCGGACCGCGAGGCGCGCACGCTGCTGCAACCGGATGATGCATCCGTGGCGGCGCTTCGCGGCGTCGGATTTACCGCCGCGCACGTCGTCCCGCGCGGCCGTATGCTGCCGGGCACCGGCAGCGTCGTACTGCTTACCGGCGAGACGGCCGAAGAGATGGTGTTGCGTCCGAACGCCTCCCTTTTCCTGCAATTCCAGGGCGGCCCGTCCGTCTACCCGGCCACCACGATGGGCGTGATGGCGACACTGCGGCAGCTCCTGCGCGAAGCCGAGCGCCGCCGGCGCATCGAGCGCATGTACGTGGAGGATCCAACGGGCGTGAACCGCCCCGAATACGACCCCGTTCACGAGGCCCTCTACCCCGTCCTGAGCCGCGAGCGGCCCGTATATGCCCGCGCCGCAGGTGACGACAGCGCGCTGGAAGTGCACCGAGCCCTTCAGCTGCGTGAGGAGCTCGGCTTCTCGCTGGCTCTCGTGGGCCTTCATCGGGGCTTCGACGCGGTCGACGCCCTCATCGGAGAAGGCGTACCGCTCTTCCTGACGCTGGACCTGCCCGAGGCGCCGGACACGACCCGGGCTGATACGTCAGTGAGCGACACGGCGCAGGTCATGACGCCGGACGAGCCGGCGACGTTCTTCGTGAGCGACCTGCGCACGCATTCCTACCAGGACGTCGAGCGGGAAACCGAGAACCTCGATGCCCGGCAGGCCCTCGCGCGCGAGCACTATTACGCAACGGCGGCCCGTTTCTACGAGGCCGACCTCCGGTTCGGCGTGAGCACGCTGGGCGCCGAACCCGGCGACATCCGGCCGAACATCCGGCGAATGATCGACGCAGGGCTGCCGGAAGACGCCACGCTCGCCGCGCTGACGATCGACGGCGCTCGCCTCCTGGGCATCGACCGTATCGTGGGCACCGTCGACGTGGGCAAGATGGCGAACTTCGTCGTCGTGAAGGGTTCGTATTTTGAGCCGGATGATCCGATCAGGTATGTGATCGTCGACGGGCGGTTCTACGAGGTGCCGGTTGAGGATTCGGGGGCGGACGGATGAGTTGAGCACGCGCATCGAGCCTGAGAGATCCGCGCGCTGCGAGGCGTGCTCGATCGCGATTTCTGCGATGCGATCTTGCCGATCGAACAAGAGCTCGACCTCGGGATCGTTCGTGCCCTCTCCTTCGACCGTCTCGGGTTCGTGCAGCAGGAGGACCGTGAGCGTACGAAATGACGGTCTGCCTCCTTTAACGAATAACTCAATATGTTGAGTACATGGATAAGGCGTCGACGGAGACATGGTGCAGATCGAGATGCGTGCCGTCCGCAAGCGATTGACAGTATCTACATCTACGTACACCATGAAAGGCTCACTGCGTAGCGGAACCGTTCTCGTTCTTGCCCTCCTGCTCTGCACGCCTGCGCCGGCGCAGGACCTTCTGGTGCGTGGGGGGACCGTGCTTACGGTGACGCAGGGAAGGCTGGAGGGTGCGGACATCCTGGTCCGCCAGGGCAAGATCGCCGAGATCGGTGCCGGTCTGCAGGCGCCGGACGGGGTGGAAACGATCGACGCGTCGGGCCTGTACGTGATGCCGGGGATCGTCGACGCCCACTCGCACATCGCCGTCAGCAATATCAACGAATCGACGTCGCCCGTCACGTCGGAGGTCTCCGTCGGCGACGTCCTCGATCCCTACGATATCGCGATCTACCGCGCCGCGGCCGGCGGCGTAACCGTCTCGCACGTCATGCACGGATCGGCCAATGTGATCGGCGGGCAGAACGAGACGATCAAGCACCACTTCGGCACGCTCGACCCCGACTCGCTGCGTATGGACGGCGCTCCGCGCACGATCAAATTCGCCCTGGGGGAGAATCCTACCCGGGTCCACGGCAACCGAGGCACTGCGAGTTCCAACGACGCCCTCGTGCCGCGCACGCGCATGGGCGTCGAGTTCGTCATTCGTGAGGCGTTCAACAAAGCACAGCGGTACCGAGAGCGGTGGGATGCCTACGAAGCGGAGCGACCCCGGAATCCCCGCGCCGTGCCCCCGCCTTACAGCGAGCGGCTCGAGGTGCTCGCCGACGTGCTTCGAGGAGACATCCTCATACACACGCATTCCTACCGCGCCGACGAGATCCTCATGCTGTTGAACGTACTGGATGACTTCGGCATCGACCGAGTCGTCTTACAGCACGTCAACGAAGGATTCAAGGTAGCGCCGGAGCTCGCCGAGTTCGGGGCGATGGCATCCGTCTTCTCGGACTGGTGGGCGTACAAGTTCGAGGTGTACTACTCGACCGCCTTCAATGCCGCCATCCTGACGCGCAACGGCGTCATCACGTCCATCAACTCGGATTCACCGGAGCTCAACCGCCATCTCTATCACGAAGCCGCCAAGACGCAGCGATACGGTGGACTGTCGGATGAGGAGGCGCTGGCGCTGATCACGATCCATCCTGCCCGGCAGCTCGGTATCGCCGACCGTGTGGGATCCATAGAGGTCGGAAAGGACGCCGACCTGGCGATCTTCGACGAGCATCCGCTGTCGATCTATGCGATCCCGCAGAAGACGATCGTCGACGGCGTGGTGCGCTTCGACATCGAGGACGACCCCGACGACGTGCGGCTCTTCGTCGACCCGGATGAGGAGCTGGACGCATCCGACGACGACCGGGAGATCCGGACCTGCCTGGATGGCGCCTTCTTCCGCTCGGCGGCCGCCGAGCAGCTGTGAGCATCCCGCACCACGTTGAATCTTCTACCGCCATGAGACGACTTGCCTGCTTCCTCATCACGATCGCCGTGCTGGCGGCGTTCGCCCCGCCGTCGAGCTCACAAGACGCCTCACAGCGCGTCTCGGAGGCGCATCGCGGACCCTTCGCCGTGATCAATGCGGAGATCGTCACCGTTACGAACGGCACGATCGAGCGGGGAGCGGTGGTGATCGAGGCCGGCCGCATCTCGGCCCTCGGCTCCGACGTGCCGGTCCCGAGCGGTGCCGAGGTGATCGACGCCGACGGCCTCACCATCTACCCGGGAATGATCGACGGCGGCACGCATCTCGGCCTGGCCGAAATCGGATCCGTCCACGAGACCGTCGATTATAACGAAGTCGGCTCGGTAGTGCCCCACATGCGAGCGCTGGCGGCCGTCAACCCGAACTCCGTCCACATCCCGATCACGCGGGTCAGCGGCGTCACGACCGTGCTCACGGTACCGGAAGGCGGCCTGTTTCCGGGTACGGCCGCACTGATCGACCTGCACGGGTACACGCCTCGGCAGATGAGCCTTGGGGGCTTCGAAGCGGTCGCGCTGAACTTCCCGGTCCGGCCGCGGCTGCGCGGATCCGACGAGGAAGCCCGGCGCGAACGCGACGAGGCCTACGAAGAAGCGGTCGACCGGCTCGATGAGGTCTGGGACGGCGCGGAGCTGTATGCCCGTATCGACTCCGCCTTCCGGGCTGACCCCGAGCGGTCGCGCCGGCCGGAATATGCGCCCGAAGCCGCAGCGCTTACGCCCGTGCTGCGGGGCGAACGGATGCTCATCATCCATGCGAATCAGGCGCAGACCATCGAGGCGGCCCTCGAATGGGCCCGCTCGCGAGATCTGCTCGAGAACGTCGTTCTGAGCGGGGTCCTCGAAGGCTGGCGCGTCGCCGGCGCGATCGCCGAGGCGGGCGTACCGTGCCTCGTCGGTCCCGTGCTCGACCTGCCGGGACGGCCGTCGGATCGCTACGACAAGGCGTACGCCAACGCCGGCCTCCTTCACGACGCCGGCGTCAAGATAGCCCTTCGAACGAACGAAACGGAAAACGTCCGCAATCTTCCGTATCACGCAGGCTTTGCGGCGGCCTACGGCCTCGGGCGCGAGGCGGCGCTCCGAGCCGTCACCATCGATGCGGCGGAGATCTTCGGCGTTGCCGGCGAGGTGGGATCCGTGGAGGTCGGCAAGCGCGCCAATCTGTTCGTCGCCGACGGCGACCCGTTCCAGCCGCAGACCCGGATCGAGTACCTCTTCATCAACGGGTACAGGCTGCCGCTGGACAATCGGCAGCTGAGGCTCTACGAGGAGTTTCTGGATCGCAATCCGGGCGCGGAGATGCATCCGACCCGATAGGGCGACCTTCAGTGATCCGCCGTCCGGCTTCAGATCTCCACGCCCTTAAGAAACTACGTGCGCAAGTTCCTTGCATCTGTAACGCGGAAGCGCAGCGCCCGGGTCGGACGAATACGATCACGCTTTTTCTGGCAATTCTGTACATCTCAATTAAAGCGAGATGGGGAGACCGACAGTGATGCAGTCCGTCGGAAACGAACGCAAAGTCGAAAGATTCATCCGCAAATGTCAGATTCTGAGCGTCCTGAAAGCTCCACTCGAACGGAAGAAACTCATTTGCCGTCATTCGCTCGTCGAGATTCGAGATTGTGACGTCATCTAGATTCAGCTCCTGGAAGAGGTGTTTTTCCGCCTTCCCCCCGGCAATCACCAGTATCGAATCGTGGGCAGAAACAACGCTCTCTCGGATGAGACGCTCAAGCGTGCCTTTGACAAAGGAATGGCGCATGACTGCGGCAGAAACGATTGTTCATGTAGAACATCCCCCTCGGAAAAGCGCCCCCTCGATGGTCAGTCCGGGCCCGAATGCGAGCGCGACGGCCGTTCGGGGCAGGTCGTTTCGGCGGAGGATGCGCTCGAGGATGAAGAGAATGGTCGGCGAGCTCATGTTGCCGTGGAGGCGGAGCACCTCGAGGCTGTCGTGGACCTCCTCGTCGGAGAGCGCGAGGATTTCCTGCGCCTTCTCTACGATGGCGATGCCTCCGGGATGAATGGCCCAGAAGTCGACGTCGTCTCGACCGAGGTCGTGACGACCGAGCAGCCGACCCAGATAGGCGGGCAGCCGGCGGGCGATGACGGAGGGGACGCGCGACGAGAGGCCCATCATGAATCCCGTGTCGCCGATGTCCCAGGTCATGTCCTCCATGGAGTCGTCGTCGAGCTCCGCCCGGCCCTCCACGTATTCGAGTTCGCCGTTCGCGTCCTCCTCGGGCAGCGCCCTCACGACCGCCGCGGCGGCGCCGTCAGAGAAGAGCGCGTTGACGATGGCCGATTCGAGCGTAGCGTCCGTCTGAAAGTGCAGCGTGCACAGCTCGGCGCAGACCAAAAGGACGACGGCGTCCGGATGCGACCTGCAGAAGCCGTCGGCGACGCGCAGCGCATTGAACGCCGCGTAGCATCCCATGAAGCCGATGAAGGTCCGGCGCGTGTTGTTCGGCAGACCGAGCCGCTTTACCAGCTCGATGTCGAGCCCGGGCGCGAAGAAGCCCGTGCAGGAAACGCAGACGACATGCGTGACCTCGGCGCGGGCGACGTTCGCCTTATCGAGGGCCTCCGCGGCAGCCCGTTCGGCCAGGGGAATGACCGCCAGACGGTACTTGGCGTTGCGAGCAGACGTCGTCGGCGCGGGCTGCAGCTCCCAGGTCGGGGGAAAGAACTCGAAGTCTTCGACCTCCCGTACGTAGTCCTCGACACACGAATAGCGAAAGTCGATCCCCGAGCGCTCATAGATCGCGGGGATGCGCTGACGGATGGTCGCCGGAATGGTGGTCACCCGCTGCATGAAGCTCGCCGCGTAGTCCTGCGAGCGTCGCAGGTCCGGATTTGCCGTCGCGATGGAGGAGAGGATGGTCTTCATGATCGCGTAGGCTCGGTGTCTTTCGCTTCATCCCAGTATCCATCCATCTCCTCCAAATCCGCCTCGGACAACGTTCGTCCGCTTTCGGCGAGCCGCCTCTCGACGTGGCGAAAGCGCCGCGCGAAGGTGTCGTTGGTCCGGGAGAGCGCATTCTCCGGGTTGATGTCGTTGAACCGTGCGTAATTGACCAGCGCGAAAAGCAGATCGCCGAACTCGCGCTCTTTCTCTCCTCGAGCTGCGTCGGAGCGCGCCACGTCCCGGAATTCATCGATCTCCTCCAGCACTTTCTCCCACGCCCCGGCGCGGTCGGGAAAATCGAAGCCCACGCCCGCGGCCTTTTCCTGGATGCGGTAGGCGCGCAGCAGAGCCGGCAGATGACGCGGGACGCCTGCAATCGCGGATTCCTTCTCCCCCTCCTGCATCTTAATCTCCTCCCAGTTTCGGAGCACCTCCTCGGCGTCGTCCACGTCCACCTCCGCAAACACGTGGGGATGCCGCCGCACGAGCTTCTCGGTCTCGGTCCGGATGACGTCCGTCACCGAGAAGCGCCCCTCCCCCTCCGCGATGACGCTGTGGAAGAGCACGTGCAGGAAGAGGTCGCCGAGCTCACCAGGAAGCTCCTCCCAGTCTTCCTGGTCGATGGCCGCGACGGTCTCGTAGGCCTCCTCGATCAGGAGATGCTTCACGGACTCGTGGGTCTGTTCGCGATCCCACGGACATTCACGCCGGAGCTGCCGCACGATGGCGGCGAAGTCGGCATAGGCACGCAGCTCGTCTTCCCCGGTCTCGAATTCCTCATCGTAAAGCTTGTCGGACATAAGTATGCTTCCAGGTTACGGGTGGCAGGTTGCTCGCACCGACGCTCTGATCGGCTGCGGCGCTAGTCGGCCGCTATTCGGTCGCACGGAGGCACCTCTCGGCGTGGGGAGCCCTTGTCGGTGCCGCCGAGCCCTTGTGCGTCGCGGGGAGCCCTTGTGGGCGCGCCGAGCCCTTGTCGGAGGCGGCTAGACGCTTCTCGGTCGCGACGCTCCTGGGACGGTATGCTTCCCGGGCGCGGCATCTTACGGAGCGGGGCCGAGGGCGGCATGAATTTTTTCGTTGGATCGAAAACCACAGCGTGTGACATGACGTTGGCATGCGGATACAATACCTTACGAAAGGTTATGTTCGGGCGCGTCATGTGTCTATGTGGATGTGCATCACGTCGTTCGTCGATAGGTCGCACGTCGATCTGCCGATGGCCGATCCGCCGTCGGTCGATACGCGATGCGACAGGAAGCGCTCCCGCGGGCGCCGGGCATGCCCGAGACAATCGAGACAATGATGCATCTCCTGGTGCATTCTGAGGTGTAGGACCAGGTCGACCGGGCGGGGCGGGAACGGCCGGCGCCCGCCACAAGTTGAATAGCCCCGGGGCCCGGGGAAACAACCAAAACACCCACG
>CAZXHQ010000063.1:10918-11595 GCA_964640145.1 uncultured Rhodothermales bacterium
CATGCCCGAGACAATCGAGACATGCGAGACAATGTTGCTTCTCGTGGTGTTTTTTGTGGTGACGGACCGGGTCGCCCGGCCGTCTCGTAACGGCCGGTCGACGGACTCATGTAGAATCGCCAGGGGCACGTGTAAACCAACCATCCAAGCTAGGAGGTGTCATCATGGCACGAGGCGTAAACAAAGTTATTCTGATCGGCAACCTCGGTCAGGATCCGGAGATGCGGTACACCGGAAGCGGCACAGCGGTCTGCAATCTGCGGCTCGCCACCACCGAGAATTATAAGGACTCGAACGGCGAATGGGTCGAGAAGACTGAATGGCACAACGTCGTGGCGTGGGCTCGTCTGGCGGAAATCTGCAACGAATATCTCCGGAAGGGCTCGCAGGTCTATTTCGAGGGTCAGCTTCAGACGCGTTCGTGGGAAGACCGCGACGGCAATACGCGCTATACGACGGAGGTCAAGGCACGCGAGATGTTGATGCTGGGCGGCCGCAACGACGGGGGCTTCGGCGGTCCGTCGAACGGCAGCCAGAGTCGGAGCCAGTCGAGCGCCGGAAGCCAGCAGACAGCCGACGTGGACGACGACTTCTCGTTCGAGCCGGACGACGACCTCCCGTTCTAGTTCACATCTCTGAGTACATCATCCCCGCGATCCCGGCCGAGCCGTCGGCCG
>CAZXHQ010000064.1:0-11545 GCA_964640145.1 uncultured Rhodothermales bacterium
GTGACCTTCTTCGTGGTGCTCGTCTCGGCGGTCACGCAGGGGTGGTCGCTTCCCGCCGTGGCGCGGCGGCTCGGACTCGCCGAACCTTCCGATCCCGTTCCCCCGCTGACCGTCGAGATCAACGCCCTGCGGGACGTCGACGGGGAGATCGTCGAATACATCGTCGCGCCGTCAGCCCGCGTCGCCGGGCAGGAACTTCGCAACCTGGCGCTTCCCGATGGGATCGTCGTGACGCTTGTCGTCCGGGATGGAGACGTCATCATGCCCCGCGGCGCAACAGCCCTTCGACCGGGCGATCACGTGTTCATCGCAATGCGAACCCGGCTCAAACCGCTGATGGATCGCCTCTTCGATCCATATGCCGAGACGCCCCCGCTGCCACCCGGGCTTCAACTCGAATTCCACCGGCTGCGAACCGTCGGGCAGCTCCACCGGTTCTTCGGAATTCCCGGTCCTACGTGGTCGACCGAGCCGGTCGGCGCCCTGGTGGAGCGAGCAGAGGATACGCCCGCGCGGCTGGGTCCTTTTCTCGTCACGTCAGGCGAGGACCCGGAATTCGTCACGCTAACCTATGCGCCGCAAAGTGCGCCGCATCCCGGCCATGAGCCGAGCCAGATCGACCAGTCGGCACCATAAACACGTATCGACTCGCCGACGACCCCTCGCTACTCAAGTCTTTGCGCAGCGCCCGTCCGTGCGTACCCGCTACGGCCGCTGGGCTCCGATCGGGAGAAGCGGGACGTTACGATTCTGTAGCGACGAACCGCACGATCGATTCATATCTTGCCAAACATATCGCGAATCCCCGACCTGCTTAGAGGCACACCATGCTGGAAGCCATTATCGTACTCGCCGTCATCGCTCTGATCGCGGCCCTGCTCGGTTTTCGAGGCATCGCGGGACTCACGGCCGGTGTCGCCAAGATTCTCCTCATCGTCTTTCTGGTACTGGTCGTCATCGCCTTCCTGCTCTAGGCAGGTCGTGCCGGCCGAGCGACGAGCCGAGTGTTCCGTAGGAGAGGCCGGACGCAGGTTCGCTGCAGCCTTCTGAGACCATGAGACGAAGCCGTCCCTGACGCGTGCGGGAAAGAGACGTAGCCCGGGGAAATCGGCGACAGGACGCCGCAGGCAGGCAGCGAAGATGCTCGGGCGCGTTAAGCGAGGTTCCGGTCGCCGCCGTCCGTGTCCCTGTGCGTCGAGGTAAACATGCCCTTCAAGAAGCGGCGGGCCGCCGACACGTCAAATTCGTGCCTCGACCCGTTCTCGAAGATGACGACGCTGTCCTCCAACTTATCGTAGCCCTCAATCAATCGATCGTGTGTGCACCATTCGAGCAGCTGATCCAGCGTATATCCACCCGAATTTGACGTTTCCATAGTAGGGTCCTGGCGTTCCGCAGCTCAAAAAATCCGTCTCACGCCTAGAATGTGAGGCGCGTTAGCGGTGGAAATCAACCCAAAAAGGTTTTTTCATAAACCGCCGGACCGCGCGATCTCACCCCATCCGGGAGGCCGGATCGGCCTCCGGGACGGGAGGCCGAAAAGCGCCCCGTTTAGCTGGCCGTCACCCGCGTGTCGTAGCGAATCCACAGCAGCAGCCCGCTCACGCTGCGACCGAAGGGACATCCGGCCTCTTTGTATTGTCCCCACCACTTCTTCACGAGGTGCTTGCGGACGGCGTCGAAGAGACCGCCCTCTTCGTCGCCCTGATCGCCGCCCGAGCGGCCGATCGGCCGGGACGACTTTCCGGTCCGGCTGCGAAAGTCCGGACTCATCCCTCGGACCACGCCGCGGAGAAACGCGTGGGCCCGTTGATGATCCAGCACGAAACGCGTCGACCCCTGCACGATGATGACGTATTCGTCCTCGAGCACGCATTCGTCGACAAGATGCTCTCTCAATACGCGATCCACCAGATCGCGTAACGTCCATTGTCTCAATGCATCCATCGTGTCACTCCCGAAAACTCCTGACAACGTAACTCCCGGCGGCCGGCCGATGCCGCAGCCAGGAACAACGTACAGGAAAGCGCCGGATCCCGCGCCCGTGAAACCGACGTATCGTGACGCATGCGCGCCACGAGAGCCGCAGGCGACTGAGCCCGGCATCGAGACGCCGGCGCGTCGACGGCGTCCGGTGTGGACGTGCTGACGCCCGCCAGGTTGGATCGCAGGAGGCGTGATGGCGGGGCGGGACGCGGCCCTCCGCGAGGCCGGCTGGATCGACATCAGGACGCCGAAAAAAGATTAAGCTGGCTCCTCGACGATCTGCTCGGACGCATCCAGCTCGATGATGAAAGCGCTGCCGGCGCCGAGCTCGCTCTCGACCCGGACGTCGCCCTCGTGCATCTCGATGATCTGTTTGACGATGGAAAGACCGAGGCCCGTCGACGACTCACCGCCCGTGGGCCGGGCGGAGAGGCGCTGGAACTTCTGAAACAAGAGCTCCTGATCCTCTTCGGAGAGGCCCGGACCGTGGTCGCGGACTTCGAACTCTACCTTGTCGGCCCTGCGCCGGACCGTGATCCAGATCTTCTCGTCCATCGGAGAATACTTGATGGCGTTCGAGACGAGGTTCTCCATCGCCTCCACGAGCCACTCCTCGCTGCCCATGACGGTCATCCGGTCCGCCTTCGGCACGTCGAAAATGATCTCCTGCCCCTTGCGCCGTGCCTGACGCACATTCTCCTCCACGACGTACTGGGCCAGCTGTCCAAGATCCACCCGCGTCCGGTTGACCTCCAGCTGGCCGCTTTCGAGCGCCTCCGACTCGAGGATCTGGGAGATAAGCTCCAGCATCTTGTTCGACGAGCTCTGAATCAGCCCCAGCATCTCGCCGACCTCCGATTCCGTGTCGATCTCCTCGCGAATCAGGTTGGCGAATTCGCGGATGTTGTTCAGGGGATTCTTGAGATCGTGGGCCGCAATGCGCAGAAGTTGAGACTTGAGCTCGCTCGCCTCCCGCAGCTCCACGTTCGTCACCTGCAGCATCTCGTTGAGGCTCTTCAGCTCCTTCTGCTGTTGACGGAGCGTGAGCAGATTGCCGACCCGGGCAAAGAGTTCGTCGGCGTTGAACGGCTTGGGCAGGTAGTCGTCGGCACCGGCCTGGAGACCTTCGATCTTATCTTCGACCTCCGCTCTCGAGGTCACCATGATGATCGGCGTGAACTTGATGTCCTCATTCGACCGCACGGCCCGGCACAGATCGTAGCCCGTCATGTTCGGCATCACCACGTCCGTGATGATCAGATCCGGACGCACCTCCTGCGCTTTCTCATAGCCTTCCTGGCCGTCTCTGGCGGACACGGTCCTGTACTTGCCCTGGAGGCAGGTGACCATGTACTCGCGGATGTCCGGGTTGTCGTCCGTGACCAGGATCGTCGGCCGCCCGCCCTTGTCGTCGACGACGGCCTGACCAGCCGCCCCGTCGCCGCGCATCAGGTCCGACTCCGAGCTACCTTCGTCGTCGAACACGGCCAGCTCGACCATCGGACCCTGTGTGATCTCGTAGCCGAACTCGGCACCCTTGTCGGGTGAGGGCTCCACCGTGTCCTCGCCGACAGGAATCACGACGCAGAACTCGGTGTACGCGCCCGTGCGGCTGGTCACGTCGATTTTGCCCTCGTGGCGCTCGACGAGCTCCTTCACGAGCGCCAGGCCGATGCCCGTGCCCTGCTGCACCTTCGATGTGGACCCCTCGGCCTGACGGAACCGGTCGAAGATGTAAGGCAGCTCCTTCTCGGAGATGCCTTCTCCGCTGTCCCGGATGCGTATCTCGACCGAGTCGCCGTCGTAGATCGTCGCTATGGAGACGGCGATGGAGCCACCGGCCGGCGTAAACTTGATCGCGTTGGAGAGGAGGTTAAAGAATACTTTTTCCAGGGCCTCCGGATCGAACGTGACCGGGAGACGATCGGCGTCCGATTCGAAGCCCAGATCGATCTCATTCTTCTCGGTGAAGCCCGTGAAGGACATGACGACGCCCTCGAGGAACTGCACGAGATCCAGTCGCTGCGGCTGTAGCTCCATGCGGCCCGACTCCAGCTTCGAAATGTCCAGGAGCTGGTTGATGAGCCGCAGGAGGCGGCGCGCGTTGCGCAGCATGATGTCGAGCTGCTTCTTAAGCGGATCCGGCACGGGGCCGTAGAGTCCGGTAAGGGCGTTCTCGAGCGGCCCGATGTTCAGAGTAAGCGGCGTCCGGAACTCGTGGGAGATGTTGCCGAAGAAACGCGTCTTGACACGGTCCATCTCCCGGAGCTTGTCCGCCTGCTCCTCGATGACGGCTTTCGCACGTTCGACCTTCTCCTTCTCTCCGCGGAGGTCGCGCGTACGGTCATCGACGATCTGCTCGAGCTCGCGCTGACGGGCCTTTAGGTGGCGCACCCGCAGCCCATAGACGCCGACACCCGTGAACATGAGCGCAATCGCCATCAACCCGATAAACCACCAGGTCTGATAGAAGAACGGCTTGAGGTAGAACGAGAAGGACGCCGGCTGCTCGCTCCAGATGCCGTCGGCATTGCGCGCCATGACGCGGAAGGTGTAGTCCCCCGGACTCAGATTCGTATAGAACGCCTGGCGCCGTCCCCCCGCTTCGACCCAGTTACGGTCCACGCCCTCGAGCATGTATCGGTAGACAACCTCGTCGTTGGCGACGTAGCTCAGTCCGATGAAGTCGATCTCAAGCTTGTTGTGCCCCGCTTCGAGAACGACGGACGTATCTATGCGCACGGCGGCTTCGTTCGCCAGGACGCGCTCGATCACGACGGGCGGCGCCCGGTCGTTGACCGGCATCTCGTTAGGGTTCACGCGGACGAGACCGGCGGATGAGACGAACCAGAGGTTGCCGTCGCGATCCTTCCATGCGGAAGGCTGAAGCCCGCCGTTGAACTCGGTCGAGGTGAGGCCGTCGCTGCGATCATATACGGTCGATTGGAGCTCGCCCTCCTCCCCGGCGATCACGGCGTGGATGCGGCGCTTCGACACCTTAAACAGACCGGTATTCGAGCTGAACCAGAGAAAACCCTGATCGTCTTCGAGGATCGAGAGGATGTTGTCGCTGTAGAGGCCCTGATCCGTCGTGATCGTGGCCAGCTGCCCGTCCTGCAGGCGCGTGAGCCCGCCCTCCTGGGTGGCGATCCACACGACCCCGTCGTCGTCGCGATACAGGGAATTGACGTTGTCCTGCGGAAGGCCGTCCTCCATCGAATAGGTGTGGATGACGACGCCGTCCTTCATGAGGTTGACGCCGCCCCGGTAGGTGCCGAGCCATAGATACCCGGCCGGCCCTTCCACGAGGGCGGTGATGGCGTTGTGCGTCAGGCCGTCCTCCGTCGTGTACGTGATGAAGCGACGCCCGTCGTAGCGCACGAGCCCCTCTTTGTAGCTTCCCATCCAGAGGATTCCCTTTGAATCCTCAAAGATGTTGTAAATCTGGTCGTCCGGGAGTCCGTCGGCTTCCGTAAACTGACGGAAGCGGCCGTTGCGGTGCCGAACGAGTCCGGCGCCTCGAGTCCCGATCCAGACGTCGCCGTTTCGCGCTGCATACAGGCCGCCGATCGAATTAATGGGGAAGCCGTTCTCGGTCGAGTAGGAGGTGATTTGGCCGTCCCTGATGAGGCTGAGCCCTTCGTCGATCGTTCCGGCCCATATGCCGCCGTCACGGTCCTGCACAACCGAATACACGCTGCTGCTCGTCAGCCCCTCTTCAGCGGTAAAGACCGTGAACTTCCCGTCTTGCAGGCGCACGAGGCCTTCGCGCTGCGTTCCGATCCAGAGGCTGCCTTCCGCGTCGACGAGAATATCGAAGACGCTCGAGATGCGATCTACGGGATACGTAGCGATCTTGCCGTCGTAATACCGGCTGAGCCCGCCGCCCTCGGTGCCTATCCAGAGGGCCCCCTGCCAATCCCGCCACAGGGAGCGCACGACGTCGTTCGGCAGTCCGTCGGCGCTCGTAAGGGTTCGGATGGACCCGCCGTCGACGATCGCGAGCCCGCCCTTGGTGCCGACCAGCACAGACCCATCGCGGTCGCCGACGATCGTCGTGACCTCATTGCTGGGCAAACCCCGCGAGGTTGAATATCGCGTATACTGATCTCCATCCAAACGAATCACCCCCGATTCCTGCGTGCCGATCCATACGACGCCTTCGTCGTCCTGATGAAGCGCGCGGATCGCCTCATCCCTGAAGGCATCGCCGACGTCCAGAGGAGCCGGCTCGTCGCCGTCGAGAATGCTGACGCCCTCCTGGGTCCCGGCCCAGACGCGGCCGTCCCGATCGACCATGACGGCGTGGACCAGGTTGCTGGTGAGACCGTCCTCCGCCCGAAAGCTCGTGAACCGTCCATAGCGATGCCGCGCCAGCCCGTCATAGGACGTGGCGATCCACAGATTTCCGTCGCCGTCCTCCGCCAGCGCACCTACGTCGTTGGACTGGAGGAGCGAGTTCTTGCGGTCGAACACGTGGAACTCGAAGCCATCGAAGCGGACCAGACCTTCCTGCGTTCCCAGCCAGACGTAGCCGTCCGTCGTCTGGAGGAGCGTCTGCACGCGGTTCATCGGAAGGCCTTCCGTGGCCGTCCACCGGTCGAAGCGGAACTGGGTGAGCGCCTTCTCCGGGTTCATGGGTACGGCCGGCTGAGCCCATACGGATACACCTCTTCCACCTCCTACGACGAGGATCAGGAGAAGGAGGCGTATAAGCCGGAGCGTACGAATCATGAAGAAGTTGTTACGCGCGTCGGACACAGAAAGACGTTCGATGCCCGAGAGTTCCCATTTCTACCCGGGAAAACGGCCGTTACCGAATTCAAAAGTTCGGTCCGGCCGTCGGCATTATCGTGGGCATGCCATCTTATTCTAGAATCGGCCCGAAAACCGGTCTTCTTAAGGACGTCAGACCGGTTGCTCCTATCGGCTCGGAGATGGATAGAGTGCTATGGAGGCAGGCCGGCCTCTCCTCCGAGACCGTCCTGCACGGCGGAGTCGCCGGGGCGGTGCCGCGGGGATCGGTCGAGCGGCCGTGATCGGCGGCGGATTCTTCGACCCCGGGCCGAAACCCTTCACCTCGACCGCTAGAGCCGTCAGCCGTCCACGGATTTGTCGGAATGCGGCTCGTAATTTGCCGACGGATCGACGTCCCACTCGGTCTGGAGTCGGTTGATGAGGTCTTCCTCGTCGTCCAGGAACACGCCGTCCGCATTTGCAATCTTGACCAGGTCGTTTAGAGCGGCCATGCGCTGCTCCCGCGGCATCGCCGACCGGACCGACGCGATGGCCTTTTCCAGCCGCGCTTCATCAGGCCCCTGCGAATATTCGGTCATTGCGAGACGGAGCATTCGCCGCACGTCGTCCGTCGGCGCTTCCGGCTGCCATTCTCGCAGCTTGTTCAGCATAACCTGCACCTCTGTCTCGCTCAGGTCCTGGTCCGTACCATGGGCCAGTACGAGGTAGATGTATGCCAGGTCATGCAGTACCCCCCACGGCTCGTCGTTCCCCGGTGCGACGTCGTCCTCCAGCGCGATGCCCCATACGTCTGCAAGCGATCGAAGGATTCGACGCTCGTGTTCGAGCACGACGCCGTCGGCGCCGGCGATCTCCGCCAGGTCGTTCAACACGTCCGCCCGTTCGTCTGTCGTCAGGCACTCCCGCAGCTCCCGAGCCGACCTCTGTACGGCGTCTTCCGGCGTCTCGCACTCCGCGAAGTGCCGAAGGACCTCCATCACGATGGACTGCACGGCGTCGCGACCTCGACCGCCGCTGCGGCCGATCAGTCGCCGCGTGACGGACTCCAACCTGGCGTCGGTGAGGATGTCGTCCGAACGGTGCGCCATGCTCAGGTAGAGTACGGCGAGCCGGCGGAGGCGCTGAGCTGAACGCGGGGCGGTCATGACCGGGCGTCGAGTTCGATCGGAACGATGTACGTGAATAGAAACGACGGTGCACCGGCTGTAACTCAGCTCGAGGCGGGCAGGACGATCGTGAAGAACGACCCTCGATTTTTCTCGGAAGAGAGGTAAATGGTCCCTCCCATGATCTCCACGAGACGTTTCGAAACCGACAGACCCAGGCCGCTGCCCTGATGCGTTCGATCCAGTCCCGTGCTTTCCTGCACGAACGGGTCGAAGACGTGCGGGAGAAACTCCTTCTCGATGCCCACGCCGGTGTCTCCGACACGGATTCGAATGTTGTCCCCCCGGCGCGAGACCTCCACGCTCACGTGCCCCTCGTTGGTGAACTTGATCGCGTTGTCCAGGATGTTGTTCATCACCCGGGTGAGCACGGCATGGTCGATATAGGCACGAAGGCGCCCGCCCTCGACCGACACCTTTAGCTCGAGACCCTTCTCTTCGGCCGTCGAACGAACCAGAGCGGCGGCGCCTTCGACGACGTCGGCCACGTTCTGCGGCCGGCGGTCGATCTCCAGCGTGCCGGCCTCCAGCTGGGCGAGATCGAGCATCGAGTCGAGCATGAGCAGCAGGCGTCGCCCGCTGCGCTCGATAAGGCTGACGAATCGCTGATATTCGGCTTTTACGCCCTGGCGCAGTATCGACGTAAATCCGAGGATCACCGTCAGCGGCGTCCGGATCTCGTGCGTGATATTCGTCAGAAACGTCGCCTTGAGATTCGACATCTCCTCGGCGTGTTCCTTGGCCTCGAGAAGAGCCTGCTGCGTCTCCTTCTCCTCCTGAATGTCAACGCAGGAGCCGATGAATCCGGCGAACGCGCCGTCGGGCTCGTAGCGCGGAACGCCGCGATCGAGTACCCAGCGGTACTCGCCGTCCTCACGACGCAGCCGGTATTCCCGGCTAAACTGCTCCTGGTGATCAAGCGCGTCCTCCTGCGCGGCACTGCACACCGCCCGATCCTCAGGGTGGACGAAGTCCATCCACCGCCCGTCCAGCTGCTCGTCCAGCGAGGCACCCGTGAACTCGAGCCAGGACCGGTTGAAATGGGACATGGCCCCGCGCTCGTCCGCCAGCCAGATCAAGACGGGTGCCGAATCGGCGAGCATGTGGAACCGCTGCTCGCTCTCGCGCAGCGCCTGCAAGACGCGCTTCCGCTCGGTGATGTCCGTCATCACTTTCAGTACACAGTCGTCGCCTTCCACGTCGATTCGCTGCGCGGAGAGTAGGACCGTGCGGACTTCACCGGACCGCGTACGGATGTCCACTTCGACGTCGTGCACGGAATCTCGCTCGACCAGCCGGCGCCGAATCTCGGCGAAGTCGGCAGGGTCCGCCAGTAGCTGCAGCTCGTCGATCGTGGCGCCGAGCGCCTCGTCTATGCCGTAGCCGGTGAAGGCGATCCACTCCTCGTTCACCTCGAGCAGGCGCGCATCCGACATCCTAGAAATGGTAATGGGCGTCGGGCTGGCATGGAAGATCTTATAAAGCAGAGAGGTAGAGGCGTCCTCTACCGGTCCGTCGCCCTGTCTGCTGCCTCTTCTATCGAACGCACCCGTCTCTTGCATGCTACAACACACCACACCGGCAGGTGCGCGAAGCGAAGATGTCGGACGTCTGGGACACGTCGGGCGTCGGGGGGATTTGCGGACGCGGTTCGCCGCGGCGAACGCCGGGAGTAACTCCGCACGTAGTTACTCCGAATTCTCCCCGACGCGCAAGCACGCGCCGTTACAGTCTTGCAAGATTCGCAGGTCGACGCCCGGCGGACCTGATCAGCAGCAGCTCGGTTCTGAAAAGATCGCTTCGATGTTGCGATCGAGCGAGGACTCGAAGGGCTTCGACTCGGTGAAGTCCAGCGGCAGCGCCTTTCTACACGTAAGAGGGCGGTAGTCGCTACGGCGTACGCGCAGACGCCGCCGCTTGACCGATCGTATAACGGCCAATGAAGCGCTGCGCAGTATCATCTCGGAAGCGTGGTCGGCGCGCATCTCGCTCAAGCTGTCGTATGGTCTATATATTGCTCGCTGTCCGCCCCGTTGCGGCGTCTCGTCCTACCCGGGAAGCAGCATCTTCGCAGCGCGATCGTCGCCGCGCTCCGACGGGAATCCCAACTGCGAACCGCCCATCCGCAGGCGTGCTTTCTCCATCTACACGTGAAAAAATACGGGGTCAGGCGGCGGACAGCAATTGAATTTTCGACCCGTTCCACAATTTCAACATGTTTCGCGAACGTGCATCCTCGCGCCGCTTATGTCTCCGCCGACGCCTGCAGCTCGGCCATGAACCGCTGCGCCAGTTCTTCGGCGCGGTCCGGTGACTGCGCCTCGGCGTATATTCGAACGATCGGTTCTGTGTTTGACTTCCTCATGTGGACCCATTCGTCGGGAAAATTGATCTTCAGGCCGTCGACCGTGTCGATATCGTGGTTCCGATACCGCCGAGCCATGACGGACAGGAGCCGGTCGGGATCGCGGTCGCCGATGGGCGTTTTGTTCTTGCGGATCGTATAGGCCGGCAGACGGTCCTTGATCTCGGAAAGGGCGGCGCCCTCGTTGGCGAGATGCTGCAGGACGATGGCCACGCCTGCGAGCGCATCTCTCCCGTAATGCAGGTCCGGCAGAATGACGCCGCCGTTCCCCTCGCCGCCCAGCACGGCGCCGACCTCCTGCATCTTCCTTACGACGTTGATCTCGCCCACGGCTGCCCGAAAGACCCGCTGCCCGAACTTCGCCGCCACGTCGTCCACTGCACGGGAGGAGGACAGATTGGTCACGAAGGGCCCCTTTCGTATGCGCCATATGAAATCTGCCGCAACGACCTGGGTCAGCTCCTCGCTCAGGTACGTGCCCCCGTCGGCAACCAGGGCCAGGCGGTCGGCATCGGGATCCACGGCTAAGCCTAGGTCGGCTCCCTCCGCAGCGACGGCCTCGGTGAGCTCGATCAGGTTTTCCGGCAGCGGCTCGGCAGGGTGTGCAAAGCGGCCTGTGGGCTCACAGTGCAGGCACGTGAGGTTTTCCCGGCGCACGCCGAGACGCTCCAGCAGCGCGGGGAGGGCGAGGCCGCCGACCGAGTTGACCGCGTCGACGACGACCTTGAAGCCTTTTTCTGCAATCGCCTCCGGGTCGATGAAATCGAGCGCGATGATGCGATCGATGTGATGCTCGAGGAAGTCCGCCGGCTCGTATCCTCCGAGCTGATCGAAGGGGACCGTTTCCGCCGAACCTTCCTCCGCGATGCGCAGTACCTCCTCCCCTTCGTCGAAGCTCAGCAGCTCGCCCCTATGGTTGAGGAGCTTCAAGGCATTCCATTCGGCCGGATTGTGAGAGGCGGAAAGCACGATGCCGCCCGTCGCTTCTCGCGCCGAAACGGCCATCTCGACCGTCGGCGTGGTAGCCAGGCCCGCGTCGACCACGTCCACCCCGCCGCTCTGCAGCGTGGCCGCAACGATGCGGGCGCACACGTCGCCCGTAATCCGGGCATCCCGCCCCAGAACGACGACCGGATCGTGGCCGAGCGCTTCGGCCCGACGCCGCGTCCACGTACCGTAGGCGCCGGCAAATCTCACCAGAACCTGAGGGTCGAGCCCGCTGCCGAAGATGCCTCGTATTCCTGAGATGGAAACGATTAAACTCATTTTC
>CAZXHQ010000065.1:0-11421 GCA_964640145.1 uncultured Rhodothermales bacterium
CGGGTCTTTGCCGACCACACCGAAAGCGGCGGCAACGCGCTGATGTACACGCTGACGGAGCGGGCGCTGCAGATGGTAGAGGGAGAGGATTTCTCGAACCCCGTCGAGCTCCTCGACGGCTTGTGGAGGGAGGTCCACGCCTACGGGAAAGAGATCACCCGGAATCCGGACCTGCGCGAAACGTTCGCTCTGAATGCTCTGGTCGCCGTCGACAATGCGGCATGGCTGCTGTACGCGAAGGAGAACGGCATCACCACGTTCGACGAGATGATTCCGGAGCCCTACCTCCCCGCGCTGTCCCACCGGCACCGTGCGGTAGCGAGCGTGCCGGCCATCGGCTACGCGTCGGAACCAGGCGAGATCGAGGAGCTCGTACGGCGCGGCCACTTCGTGATGAAGATCAAGCTCGGCTCGCCGGGCACGCAGAAGGAGATGCTGGAGCAGGACAAGCGGCGACTCTCTGAGATCCATCGACTCCTCGGCCCCCTCGAAACCGAACATACCGAAAGCGGCAAGGTGCCCTACTGGTTCGATGCGAACGGGCGGTACGAGAACAAGGAGACGCTCGGTCGGCTGCTGGACCACGCTCGGAGCGTGGGCGCCCTCGATCAGATTCTCGTGATCGAGGAGCCGTTCCCTGAGGACTATCTCGTGGACGTCAGTGACGTCGGGGTTCGAATCATGGCTGACGAGAGCGCCCATACGGACGAGGACGTGCTGGAACGCATTCAGATGGGATACGGCGCCATTGCCCTCAAGGCGATTGCCAAGACGATGAGCATGACGCTAAAGATGGCGCAGGCGGCCCATGAGCATGACGTCCCCTGCACCTGCGCGGACCTGACCGTCAATCCCATCCTGGTCGACTGGAACCTGAACGTGGCGGCTCGACTCGCGCCGCTTCCGGGCTTCGACATCGGCCTCATGGAGGCGAACGGCCATCAGCATTACCTGCACTGGGACCGCATGGAAAGCTACCGCGCGGATGCCAGGGCCGAAGGACGGAACGCGTCGGACAGCATGTTCGTGCTGGACGATGAGTTCTACCGCACGAGCGGCGGCATCTTTTACCCTTTACCGCATTACGAGGCCACGTTTGACCGCTAGTTTTCCACGACGGCGGTCATACGGTTGCAGCGACCGCCGCCGGCGTCCGTCAGGTGCCCCGGCGGATCTATGACCGACCGGCTGGCGCCCTGATCGCATACACCATCCAACCAGCGCAGCGAAGCATGCAGAAATCCATCTCCCTTCTCCTGAGCGGCTTCCTTGCCGTCGTCTGCCTCAGTGCGTGCGGCGCACCGCCGCCCGAGCCCGAGCAGCTCGACGTCGTCTTTGTCTCCGGCTCCAATGAGTATTTCTCTCACCTTTCGCTGCCGGAGTATCAGCGTTATCTGGAAGAGCACGTCGATCATCTGGACGTCACGCTGCTGCAGGCCGAGGGTGCGTTGAATGAGCGTGAAGAATTCTCGGAGCTTCCCGGCGCAGAGGCGCTCGATGAGGCGGACGTCGCACTCTTTTTCGCACGGCGATTGACGATCGACGGCGAGCAGCTCGATCACGTCAAGCGCTACGTCGACGGCGGCGGGGGCGTGGTGGCCCTCCGGACCGCCAGCCACGGCTTTCAGAACTGGCTGGAATTCGACCCGGAGGTCCTTGGGGGCAATTACCACGGCCACTACCGGGGGAGCTCCGAAGGGACCGTCGTAGACGCGGAGGGCAATAGACTGCCCGACGGAGAGCCGACGGGTCCGATCACGGTCGTAGAGATCAATCCGGCCTTCGCAGACCATCCCGTGCTGGCGGGCGTTACCGACTTCGAGTCGAAGTACAGCCTCTACGAGACGTCGCCCGTGGCCGACGACGTCGACGTATTGATGACGGGAACGATTCCCGACGGAGGGCCCGAACCGGTCGTGTGGGTCCGCCGGCACAACGGAGGCCGGGTGGTCTATATAGCGCAAGGCGGACTCCAGGATTTCGAGAATCCCACGTTCCTTCAGCTCGTGACGAATGCGCTGCTATGGGCCGCCGGTGAAGACGAAAGTTCTCCGCGGTTGTGACGGCCGATCCGTCCGGATTCGGGCAGGCGGCCTTCTCACATCCTATCATTAGACCTGGGGCATACTCGCATGGAGAAGAAAACGATACTATCCGGTCTGTCGGCCGTCATCGTCGTCGCAGCGATTTTCACGTGGCTCGGCGCGGGCCCTGGGCCGCACGACGTTCTCATCATCCAGGACGAAATGCCGCAGATCGAGGTGCTTTCGGCCTTCCTGGAGGAGCGCGGCGGCAAAGAGGTCGAGGTCGTCGAACAGGACGAGCTTCCGGACGATCTGTCGCGGTACCAGGCCGTACTGCTCTTTATCCACGGCGATCTCGAGGAGACGACCGAGAAGGCCGCCATCGAGTACACGGAGACGGGAGGCCGACTGGTAGTCCTCCACCACTCGATCAGCAGCGGCAAAGCGGCGAATACCTATTACTTCGATTTCCTCGGCATGCGACTGGATCATCCGGCGCAGTCGAGCAAGGCGGTCGAGCCGGGAGAGGGGTACGGCTGGAGGCACACGGAGACGAACGGGGACATGGTGACGCTCACGATCGTCAATCTGAATCCGCAACACTACATCACGAGCCACGAGGTCGATTGGGGAGCCGCGATCCCGTACACCGTCTCCGACCATCCGAGTGAAGAGTCTACGTACCCGTCCATTGCGCTTGAGAACTCAGAAGTGTACCTGAATCACAAGTTCACGGACGGCAGAGAAAAGACCGTGCTCATGGGCCTGAAATATTTCGACGATCGGGTCGGCAAGACGTTCATGCAGGATCGGGCCGGCTGGGTCAAACGAAAAGGCGACGGCGAGATCGTATATCTGATGCCGGGCCACTCCGCCTCCGACTATGAGAATCCGAACGTCGCTCAGATGGTGCTCAACGCGGTCGAGTGGCAGCCGTAGCTCCGCGCCGATCCGACGTGTGCGAGCCACCCATGCCGCGGATGTCTTCGGCCGACTCCAGACACTTTAAGTGGATCTCATGAACGCCGCATTTCCGACTACACTTCTGTCCGGCATCGCGCTGGCGCTGACCCTTGGCGCGTTCGAGGCCAGTGCGGACGCCCGGCCGGCGGACCGCCCCAACATCATCCTGATCATGACCGACGATCAGGGCTACGGCGACGTGGGGTTCCACGGTAACGACCAGGTCGAAACCCCGCACATCGACCGGCTGGCAGATGAGAGCGTGGAACTGCGGCGGTTCTATGCCAGCCCCGTCTGCGCGCCCACCCGCGCGAGCCTGATGACGGGCCGCTACCATTACCGGACGGGCGTGCTCCATACCTCCAGGGGGGCCGCCAAAATGCATGGTGACGAGACGACCCTCGCCGAGCTGCTGGAAAAGGCAGGCTACCGGACCGGGATCTTCGGGAAGTGGCACCTCGGAGACAACTACCCCATGCGTCCGATGGACCAGGGTTTTCAGGAGTCGCTCGTGCACAAGTCCGGAGGCATCGGACAGACGCCCGACCGGCCGAACGACTACTTCGATCCGAAGCTCTGGCGCAATGGAGCGGCCGAGACGTTTGAAGGCTACTGTACGGACATCTTTACGGACGCAGCCGTCGAGTTCATCAGCCAGAACGGAGAGCGCCCCTTTTTCATCTACCTCTCGACCAATGCTCCGCACTCGCCGCTGATTGTCGATGAGAAATTCAGCCGGCCGTACGAAAGCATCGGCCTCTCAGCGGATCTGGCGAAGGTCTACGGAATGGTGACGAACATCGACGAGAACGTCGGACGCCTGCTCTCGCACCTTGAAACGAGCGGCCTGGAAGAGAACACGATCGTGATCTTCATGACGGACAACGGCCCCGCAGGTCCCGACCGCTACAATGCAGGACTGCGAAGCACGAAGGGAAGCGTCTACGACGGAGGCATCCGCGTCCCGTTCCTGATCAAATGGCCGGAGAAACTGCGGGCCGGAAGGAAGATCGACGCTCTCGCGGCACACGTCGACGTGCTGCCGACGCTGATGGAGGCCGCCGGCGTGCCGCTTCCTTCAGACCTGTCCATCGACGGCCGGAGCGTCATGCCGCTGCTCCTCGACGAAGAGGCCGTCTGGCCCGATCGCATGCTTTTCTTCCAGTGGCACCGGGGAATGGCGCCGCAAGCCTACCAGAACGCCGCCGTCCGCGGCGCAAGATACAAGCTCGTTTCTGATGCCGGGCGGACGGATGAGTGGCCGGACGGGCATGCGCCCCCGAATCCAGAATTCGAGCTGTACGATATGGCAGCAGATCCGGGGGAGACTACGAACGTCGCCGCCGAGCATCCGAGCGTCGTTGCGGCGATGAAGAACGCCTACGATGCGTGGTTCGAGGACGTGCGCGCTGCCCGCGGTTTCCGACCCGGTCTCATACACATCGGTTCGGACCGCGAGCATCCGACGCGCCTGTGTCGATATCAGGACGCGACCTACGTCGACGGCGTGCCGGAGGGCTGGCCGGTGCGCATCGAGCGCGGCGGCCGCTATGAGATTTCGATCAACCGAGACGGTCACATGGAGCCGGCCGCGCTGCACGTCACTTTCAACGGCGCCTCGGCAATCCGTGAGCTGGAAAAAGGCGTCGACCGTGCCACGTTCGAGCTGCCGCCCGGCACGGGGGTGCTGGACGTCTGGCTCGAGATGGAGGGGCAGGGGCGAATCGTGTTTACCGACAACGACACGCTGGGCGACGTGGAGATCGCCCTGCTTGAACGTTAAGACGAATCAGAGCGCATTCGAATGATCTTTATATCAGGCCGCTGCAAGCTCATCCTTCTGGTCATGGTCGGCGCTTTGCTGTTGCCGCATGCCGCTTCCGGACAGGATGAAGCCGCGCCGCCGAACGTCGTCTTCGTTATTGCCGACCAGATGAGAGGCGACGCCATGGGGGTGGTGGGAAACCCGAACGTCAGGACGCCGAATCTGGACCGGATGGCTGCCGAGGGCGCTGTTTTCAGGAATTTCTTCGTCAACAACCCTGTTTGCGTCCCGTCTCGCCAGAGCTTCTTCAGCGGTTTGTACCCGCATCAGCATGGATCTCTTGCCAACATCGACAGCAAGCGGCTCTCGTCACTCGACGGCACCATGCTGGGCTACTTCCGGGACAGCGGCTACAGGACCGGCTACATCGGAAAGAATCATACGTACGAAGACGACGTGCTCGAGAGCCTGGACGTCTACGTGGAGCGAGGACGAGAGCCCTCCAGACGGTACAACGAGTACGTGCCGCCCCACTGGCATGCTGATTCGTACTGGCCCGAAGAGCAGCTCCATCCCCATCTGACCACGCAAGACGGGATCGCTTTTCTCCGGAGCGCAGAGCCGGATGAGCCGTTCTTTCTGACGCTCAGCTACTTCGATCCGCACCCTCCGTATTTTGCGCCATCGGGATATGCAAACCGTTACGACGCAAACGAGATGGTCGTCCCGACCTACATTCCGCCTGAGAGGCTGAGCGGAAGGCTCGCCGCGCAGCAGAAGGCCCTCCATTATGATCGGATCAGCCGTTCGGATTTGACGGCGACCATGAAGTATTACTACGCCTCGATCGAATGGGGCGTGGATCATCAGATCGGACGGATCCTGGAGGTCCTCGACGAAGAAGGCATCGCGGAGAACACGATCGTGGTGTTCACCTCCGAGCACGGGGATTTCATGGGAGATCACCGGATGGTGCGCAAAGGCATGTTCCTCTATGATGCGCTGCTGCACGTACCGCTGGTATGGTATGCGCCGGGCCGGATACGGGCCGGGCTCCGGTCGGATGCCATGTCGCAGGGCATCGACCTGTTTCCGACACTCGTGGACATGACCGGCGGCGCGGTCCCGGAGACGCTGCCCGGCCGTTCTTTGAAGCCCTTGCTGGACGGGCAGGTCGACGATCAAGATGACGTCACCGTGTTTGCGTCGGCCGCTTACAGTGAGCTTCCGGACGACTACTTCGACGCGCCCGAACCGGCGCATTACAATCCGCCGAAGGACAGCGACGTGCCGTTCCACACGAGAGTAGAACGGCTGACCTGGAAGCCCGAGAACAAAACGGTGATGGCGCGCACGCGGGACTGGAAGGTGATTCTGAACGAGACGCGTCCTCCCGAGCTCTACCACATGGCAGGCGGATGGGTCGAGCAGGAAAACGTCGCCGGCGACCCGGCACACAACGCCGTACTGGAACGCTTGCGGTCGAGCATACGGGACGTTTGGACCTGGGAGTGACGCGTAGTTAGCATGCCCAACTTCAACGGAACGAGATACGATGAGTAAGGATGAAAGCGGGCTAATAGACGATTCACAGCGGCTTAGGGAGGCGCGAGGCAAGGGGGCCGCCGCGCGGCTCGGAACCTACGTGCGGCTGACCGGGCCCGGCTGGCTGCAGAGCGCTCTGACCCTCGGTGGAGGCTCCCTCACCGGCAGCCTGTACCTGGGCGTGCTGGCCGGATTCAGCATGCTCTGGCTGCAGCCGATGGCGCTCATCCTGGGCATCATCATGCTGAGCGCGATCGGATACGTCACGATCTCCACCCGCGAGCGTCCGTTCCAGGCCATCAATCAGCATATCAACCCGGCTTTGGGCTGGGGATGGGCGCTGGCAGCACTGGTCGCCAGCGTCGTCTGGGCGATGCCTCAGTACGCCCTGGCAAACGGGGTGCTGCAGCAGAACCTCTTGCCGGGCATTCTCGGCCCCGACAGCGCGCTGGGTGAGTTCAACAGCAAGCTGATCATCTCCGGCACGGTGCTGGCGATAGCGACGGCGATCACCTGGAATTACGGCAGCGGAGGACTGGGCGTCAAAATCTACGAGTCCACCCTCAAGCTCCTGGTTGCGGTTATCGTCTTCTGCTTCATAGGCGTGGTGGTTCGATTAGGCTTTGCGACGCAGGATCTGCAATGGGGACTCGTGTTGAAGGGCTTCATCCCGGACCCGACGCTGCTCGTCCGTCCGGCCGATGCGTTTTTGCCCTTGCTCGAGGCGGTGCCGGACATTTCTCGTGGATACTGGCACGATCTCATCGTTGCGAAACAGCAGGACGTCATGGCGGCGGCCGTGTCCAGCGCCGTAGGCATCAACATGACGTTCCTGTTCGGGTATTCCATCCTGCGCCGCGGCTGGGGGCCGGAGTTCAGCGGGCTGATGAAGTTCGACCTCGCCACAGGCATGCTCATCCCCTTCGTGCTGGCTACGAGCTGCGTCATGATCGCCTCGGCGAGCCAGTTTCACACCGTAACGCAGCCCGGCCTCCTCGAGGAAACGGGGGAGCGCGCCTCGGGGGAGCCGGCGGCGCGTCAGGTCGCTGAGTACGAACAGCTTCTGACGGACCTCATCGCCTACCAGGGGGCGCAAGGAACGGACGCCGCACAGGCACTATCCGGACTTGGACAGGAGGACAGGACCATGGCGGCCACGCTGGTCACCCGGGATGCATTCGACCTGGCGAACGCTCTGCGGCCGTTTACCGGCGACTTCTTCTCACGAATCATTTTCGGCATCGGCGTCCTGGCCATGGCGCTCTCCAGCATCACGCTCATGATGGTGATCTCCGGCTTCGTGGTCTGCGAGATGCTGAGCCTGCCTCATACGGGCTGGCCGTTCCGATTTGGATCCCTCGCAGCCGCGACCGGTGCACTCGGTCCGTTCTTCTGGAACGAAGCGTACTTCTGGCTCGCCGTTCCGACGTCGATCTTCGGCCTCATGTTGTTGCCGATCGCCTACATGACCTTCTTCTTAATGATGAACCAGCGCAGTCTGCTGGGCAGGCATCTGCCGACGGGTCGCCGGCGCATCGCCTGGAACGTCCTCATGAGTCTGGCACTGGTCATCATCGGCTCGGCCAGCGTGTACATGATCGCTACGAGGGCGGGCGCGTGGGGTCTGGGCGCGATCTTCCTGTTCCTCTTGACGGTGGTGCTCGTACATTTCGGCAAACGGCGGAAGGAAACGCCCAGCAGCCACGTGCATGCAGGATGACGGTTGCACAAGGGCCGCACTTCCGGTAATGCGAGTCGGCGGTGGACGGCTGATCGTTTACATCTCGAGCATCGCTGCGCACCGGTCCGATCTTTCCGGGGCTGCGTATCAGGCCGGTAAGCGCGGACTGCTGGGCCTGGCGCATGCGACGCGCCTGGAAGAAAAGCAGCACCACGTCCGCACCTCCGTCGTTCTTCCGGGCCTCTGCCGGACCGACCTCGTGCACCGGCGCCCCACGCCAACCCCCAAAGACGATCGCCTATTGTGTGGGTACGTCCTTCTCTGGTTTTACATGTGGATCTGGGCTACTTTTGTCAACCGATCCTCGGTACCCTTGAGACGTTAGCGGCCACTATTCACTATCACACAAGACGTAGAAACGAACATGTCCGAAACGGCGATTCATCGTAAGCGGTTATTCTACGGTACCTGCGCGGCCCTCATCCCGACGGCGGCCTCGTTCGCGATCATAGGCGACATCCTGGGACCGTTGAAGCGGGACTTCATCCTCACGAACTACGAGGTCGGCCTCATAGGCGGCGCGGCCCTATGGGGGATGGCTATTTCGCAGATTCTGTTCGGGTCTCTCGCCGACCTGGGCATGCGCACGATCTTTCGCTGCGCATTCGTCTGCCACTTCCTGGGCGTCGCCGTCATGATTTCCGCGAGCGGGTTTGCCGGAACGGCCATCGCATTCTGGATTCTCTTCGGCGGGGCGATCATCATTGCCCTGGGCAACGGCCTCGTCGAGGTCGCCGGCAATCCGCTGGTGGCCGTCCTTTATCCGAAAGACAAGACGACCAAGCTCAACCACTTCCATGCGTGGTTTCCGGGCGGCATGGTGGTGGCAGGGCTGGCAAGCTTCGGTATCGGCCTGACGGCCATAGGGACGTGGGAAGTCCGCATGGCCCTTATCTTCATTCCCATTGCCGCCTACGGCTACCTGATCCTGAAGGAGCCGTTTCCTGAGACGGAAGGCAGGCAGGCGGGCGTTTCGATCGGTGAGATGTTTAAGGCGACCTTCACGAGGCCGCTTTTTCTCGTCATGCTCTTCTGTATGATGATCACGGCATCGATCGAGCTGGGACCGATGCGCTGGATACCCTCGGTCCTGCAATCGGGCGGGATCCACGGCATCCTCGTACTCGTCTGGATCAGCGGCATGATGGCCGTGCTGCGCTTGAAGGCCGCGCCTTTCGTGGAAAAACTATCACCGACCGGCATACTGGTCTCGAGCGCCGTCATTTCAGGCGTGGGCCTCTACTTCTTCAGCTATGCGGAGACGACCTTTATGGCCTTTCTGCTCGCGACGGTGTTCGCCGTCGGCGTGGCCTTTTTCTGGCCGACGATGCTGGGATTCGTGAACGAGCGCATGCCCAAAACGGGCGCGCTGGGCATGGGTCTGATGGGCGGGACGGGCATGGTAGCCGCCGGACTCATCGCCATTCCCATCATGGGCGACATCGCCGATCAGTACGTGCCGGAGCGACTGCCCGAGCAGGAGACGGTGGCCACGCTAGAGGAGACCGTCGAGACGTTCCCAGCGCTGGCGGCCACGGTCCCGACGGCGCGGCAAAGAGACGTCGAACAGGCCATCACGCTGTCGCAGGACGCGCTGTCGGAATACGAGAGTGAAGGCGCCGTACCGGGCAACCTCACCGCCAACGCCTTCCGCGCCATCATCAACAGCGGTGTGGATGCGGCCGTCGTCGGGCAGGCCCAAACTCTGCTCGGTCCGGCCGAAAATTACGGCGGCCGCATGGCCTTCCGCTTCGTCGCACCGTTTGCAGGAGTGATCGCCTTGATCTTCGGATTCCTGTTCTGGCGCGACAAGCAAGCGGGCGGATACCGCATCGAGGAGATCAAGTCGGAGTCCGAGCTCATGGCCGAAGCGACCCCGACGGGGTAAGTCAACCGAGGCTCTTCCGCTCGCAGATCGACAACGTATGACGTCCAGTTCGCACGTAGCACGTGCGAATTGTCACCGCTTGGGGTACCCGGTTTCACATTCGGCGGCTGCGCGCGGAATCCAGGCGGCCGTCATCGACCGGTGAATCGAGCGCGACGTCCGGCGTAAGGTTCGTCGTCGTCGCGGCGAGTGCGGGCCTCCATTCGTTCACTAACGACGCAGGGACTCATGACGTATTCAGCTGCAGACAAATTTTTCGTATTCATGCTCTTGCTCGCTGCCGTCGGCATGTCGGCTTGCGGGCAGCCCCGAGGCGACGCGGCACGGACAGCCTCCCGTCCGGCGGAGTCCGCCGAGCCGATCAACGTACTGACCCTGGGTGGCGGCACGGCACACGACTTCGACCGCTGGTTTAACGAAGAGGACGCAGACATTCTCGAAAGCGTCGGGATCGTCTTCAGCTATACCGACGCTCCCGATCGCGTTCCGGGGGCCCTCGATACGCTCGACGTCCTTCGCATCACGAGCAACCAGCCGATGCAGGGGTCGGACCTGCGAGAGGGTATCTTCAACTTCGTCGACTCTGGGAAGGGGCTGGTCATCGGCCACGCCGGGGCATGGTACAACTGGCCGGATTGGCCGGAATTCAATCGGGAACTCGTCGGCGGCGGAACGCGAAGCCATCTCGATTACGGAGCGTTTGAAGTCGAGATCGCCCGGCCCGATCACCCGGTGATGGAAAACGTTCCAGCGACATTTACCATCGAAGACGAGCTCTACCGCTTCGAGCAGGACGCCAACGGCTCAGCGATCGAGGTCCTTGCGACAGCCGAAGAACAGGAGACCGGCGAAGTATATCCCATCGTGTGGACCGTCGATCACGCGAACGGTCGGATCGTCGTCAACACGCTCGGCCACGACGGTGCAGCCCATCAGCATCCTGCCTACACTCAGATTCTGAAGAACAGCGTCCGGTGGGCCGCCCGATAGGCGACGGGCGGGTGCAGCTTCCAATGAAACTCAACAGCAGTCGGCCCTTCAGAAGAAAGAAATCACGACGCGAACACCATGAGTGACCGGCGAAATCTGCGATTTGTCACCGACGCCGAAATGGAGGTAGAGCAGGTACCGTGGGGCCCGCACGACTGGCTCTGCCGTCCCGGGTTGACGGAGACGGAAAACCTGCTTCTCGTGCGCGTACACATGCCGCCCGGCGACGCGCACCAGTTCCATCGCCATCCCGCCCTGGAGGAGATCATCTATGTGATATCCGGGACGGCCGAGCAGTGGGTTGAACGGGAAAAGCGAATTCTCCGTCCGGGCGAGATGGCCCACATCCCCAAGGACGTGGTCCACGGGACGTACAACGCGGGCGACGAGACGCTCGTCTTTCTGGCGATCCTTTCGCCCGCCGAATTCGAGGGCCCCGCGCTGGTAGAGGTACATGAGGACCCGCCCTGGAGCTCGCTGAAGACTCCGATCGATTATACCTAAG
>CAZXHQ010000066.1:0-9762 GCA_964640145.1 uncultured Rhodothermales bacterium
CCGACGACCCTCTGCTCCCAAAGCAGATGCGCTACCGGACTGCGCCACGCCCCGATTTTTGATCGGATGAAGGTTCTTAATCCGGGGCGCGACATCCGTCTCAACAACCCTTCAACCCTCAACCTTCAACTTTCAACCCTTAAAGGTTAAATCGCCTGCTTCGCGGCGTTCAGCTCGTCCTTTACGTCATCCACGTCGACCATCTTTTCCTTGAACCGGTAGTGGCCGTTCGACTTTTTCTCGGCGGCGACGATCTTGGCCATCTGCTTGGTCGTCTGGCGCTGCCTGCGAATCTTGTCGCCGAAACTCTGTTTCTTTGCCATCGTTTTCCCTTGATCTAGTGCTGCCGAGTGCCGGCCGGCGGCGCGCGTGTTCGTCCGACCGCTACTTGATTTCGCGATGTACCGTGTGCTTGCGAAGCTTGGGGTTGTATTTCTTCATCTCAAGCCGCTCGGTGGTATTGCGCCGGTTCTTCGTCGTCGTGTAGCGCGACGTGCCCGGGGCTTCCGTGCACTCGAGAATCACCTGGATGCGGGCGCCTTTTGCTTTTGCCATGTCGTCTCTTCGCGTCTATGCGTTCGGCCGTCGTAGCGGGAGGTCATATGCGCACGCCTTGCCGGCGCGCCTCATCGATCACGGCCTTAATGCCGTTCTTGTTGATCGTCTTCAGGGTCTTCGCGGACACCTTTAACGTAACGTACCGGTCCTGCTCCGGGATGTAGAACCTCTTCTTCTGCAAGTTCAGGTTGAAGCGACGCTTCGCCTTGTTGTTCGAGTGCGAGACGTGGTTCCCCGTTCTGGGACCCCGTCCTGTAAGCTCGTCCTTCTTTGCCATGGGATTGATCGTTTAACGGCGTGCAGTAAGGCTGCGCATTTGAATCAGACAGAAAAACCGCAGAAGCAGCCCCGAAATCAATCGGTCTGACCGAGCGCGCCGGACCGGATTCGATCCGCAAAGCTCTACAGCGGGGGCCCTGCCTCGGATCCGGAATGATCCATGAAAGCGGGTGCTTAAAGCAGGCCTCCCCCCAAATGTTTCTTTAAGAAGCCGTTGAGCGACACCTCTTTCCGGACGCTCCCGGCGCTCAGGACTTCTCTGCATCGTCGCCGTCGCGGCCGCTCCCGCCGACGCCCAGCGATGCGAAATCGGGCCGGGTCGAGAAGAACTCAATCAGCGTGTCGGAGCGAAGCCCGAGGCGCAGCGTTTCGAGGGGAATAACCTCCTCCGGCCCGATATTGCCCAGATTGACATTCGTGCCCAGCTTCTGGATGAACCAGACCTGCTGGGGCTTCTTCGGCGCCTCGAAGACGAGCCGGTCCTGGTCGATCAGGTCGGCGATCTCCTCGACGAGTCCCGAGCGCACCTCACCATTCGGTCGGTAGAGTCCTGCCGTCCCGCTCTCGCGGGCCTCGCAGATGACCTTCCAGCTGCCGGCTTCGAGTTCAGCCTGGATCATCTGGACCCACTTGTAGGGCGGCATGATGCGTTCGTTGTCTTTCGAGCCCACTTCGCTCAATACGCTGAACTCTTCCGAAAACGAACGGATATGGCCGAGCTTCTCCTCGTGCATGATGTGCAGCGTTCCGTCGGAGATCTCGACGTGATCCAGCTTCAGCGATCGGAGCAGGCCGCGGTAGGTGTCCAGCTGATCTCTCAGGAAGAACGCCTCGAACAACGTGCCGCCGAAATACACGGGGACGCCGGCGGTCCGATACGCATCGAGTTTTCGTTCGAGGCCGGGAGTGATCGCGGCCGTACCCCAACCGAGCTTCACGAGATCGATGTAATCCGCCGCCACTTCCAGCATGTCCTCGACGTGACGGCGGGAGAGCCCCTTGTCGAGCATGAGGGTCATCCCGGATTCGCGCGGCTTTGCCGGGCGTTCCGGAATGCCGATCATGTCGAAGAGCCTGTGAATCATGTCGTGCAGAATCGCATGTCGGTGGCGGCGGTTGGACCTCCAGGATGCGGACCGTCCCTGAATCTACGCATCTCAAGGTCAAACTATCAAAGATTTGGCTGCTGCAGGATGCGTCTCATCCCTCGACGTTCACCGCGGACGCGGGTTCAATGGCGGCGGCGCGTCGTGCCGGATAGAGCGCGGCGGCAGCGCAGAGTCCGACGGCGACCAGGCTGATCACGAGCAGATCGACGATCTGGATGGAGATGGGATAGGCACGGATCATGAAGGATTCGGCGCCGGCCAGCGGGACGAGCTCGAAGTGCTGCTGGAGGAGGGCGAGGCTCAGGCCGACGGTGAGGCCGAGGAGCGTGCCGAGCGCGCCGACCAGCAAGCCCTCCAGCAGAAAAATGCGCTGTATGTTGCCGCGAGAGACGCCCATCGCCTGCAGTACGCCCACGTCGCGGCGCTTCTCCATCACGATCATGGTGAGCGACCCGACGATGTTGAAGGCCGCCACTACGATGATCAAGGCGAGGATGATCGAGGCGCCCCATTTCTCCAGCCGCATCACGTCGTAGAGGGACTTCTGGAGATCATACCAGGTCAGCACGCGGTAGCGCGCGGGATCCAGCCGCGCGGCAAGCTCCTCCTTCACGTGTTCTGCTCGATTCAGATCGCTCAGTCGAAGCTCGACGCCGGTCACCCGGTCGCCCAGGCGCAGAAGACGCTGCGCTTCGTCGAGGGCGATGAAGACGTGATTCTCGTCGTAGACGTCCTCGAGCTCGAAAAGCCCCCGAACCTCGAACCACATCAGCGGGGAGCCGCCGAACACGGTGACGAGCGTGCGTTCGATGGCGGGCGCCGACAGCAGCGCGACCCGGCTCGAAACGCTCGGATCGGCGGCCGGCGCCAGCGCCAGCTGCTGCCCTAGCGACATGCCCGCCACGAGCCCGGCGCGGCCGTCGCGCCGTTGGAGGTCGAACGCGCCGAACCCCGTGCGCTCGACGACCCCGCTGACCTGCGCATAGGCTTCCGCATCGACGCCGCGGACGATAACCACCTTATTAACCTCGGTACCGTCCTGCGGCAAGAGCAGCGCCTTGCCCTCCACGTAGGCCGAGGCGTGCTGAACGTTCGGCAGCTCGAGGGCGACGGCCATGAGCGAGTCGGCGCTGCGGATGCCCTGTTCCTCCGCGCTGACGATGCGAACGTGCGGATCGAGCGAGACCAGGAGATCGCGGACGAAGTCGTAGAAGCCGTTCATCACGGACAGCACGACAATCAGCGCCGCCACGCCGAGGGCGACGCCGGCCACAGAGATGCCGGTGATAAACGATATGAGCGTGACCTGCCGGCGGCTAACGAGATACCGTCGGGCGATCAGAAGGCGAAAATCCACCCGGAGACGTTCCTACAACATAGGCTGGGGATCCGAAAAGACGCCCTCCGGCGCTTCGTCCGGAACGGCGACGTTGTCGGTGTACAACACAGATCCGTTCCGCGGCTTACGTTCCGACACGACGACTTCTCCATGGGGCGTATCCAATTCCTTGTGACCCGCCCATTCGATCAGCTGCGGCACATGATCCTCGGGATGATGCTGAAGGCGGAAGGCCCACTGATCGACCCGGTGCGTCTGCGGATCGACGTACACCCAGTACTGATCGCCGGGCGTCAGCCCCACGTTGCCGAATGTGAGATGCAGCACGTCGCGCTCCGCGTTCGACGAATCGGCCAGGTACGTGCGGTCGACGCCCGGATCGAGCAGCTTTACGGGCATCAGCAGCCAGTACGTGTCGTTGATGTACCGCCGGTAGGCGCTCTCCAGCAGCTCCGCCTCGCGCGCGCTGTCCAGCTCCGTCCCGTTCATGTACACGTCCCCCTCCTGGGTGTTGACGTTGAAAAGCGCGACGTACACGGTGTCGGTGCCGGACGGCATTTCGACGCGGTAGTCGCCGGTCATTCGGTCCCAGAAATGGCGGCCGTGCACGCTGCGAGAGGTATCGTCGCCCGTGGCGAAGTCGAAGCGCAGGAAGCGGAGCGACGACCACGCGGCCGGCCCGCCGTAGGCCTCATATACGGCCATAGCCACCGAATCCGCCCTGCTCCGGAGCTCCGGCAACTCAACGTTCGCCATGGCGGTGGTGTCCGCCGGACGCTCCGAACATCCGACCGAAGCGATTAGCAGGGGGATGAGCAGGAGAGATGCGAATCGTCGAGACGTCATGATCAGGTCCTCGTGTATAGGGTAGGGTCAGGCGCTCCACGGACGCCGACGGCCGCGTCGACGTCGATACCGTCATAATAGGAAACAAAGAACAATCCGTCTCCCGGAAGGGTTCGATAAAGAGGTCTGTCCATCGGATACTGCTCCTATGTCCCTCCACTCCATATCTAGCCGGGTACTGGGGCCCGTAATGGCCTTCGCCCTCCTGGCCGCGGCCCCCGCTGCCGCACAGACGGAGCCCGTCTCGTCTGAGAGCGCCCGCGAATACGGATCCGGCTTCGGAGCCGAGGTCCTGCTGACGAATTCCGGCTTCGGACTCGGCGGCTATTACCACAGGTCCGTCTCGGATAACACCTCGATCATGGCGGAGCTGAGTCTGGGTGCGGGCAAGGACGAGCGGGAGCTGAAGTTCTTCCGGTTCGGAACCAGCTTTATCCCAAACAAGGCGAATTACCTGTTGATGATGCCCGTCCAGGCAGGGATGATCCAGCGTCTCTTTCGCGACGAGATCGAGGATAACTTCCGTCCCTATGTCCAGATCTCTGCAGGCCCCACCCTGGGCTGGGAATATCCGTATTTCAACGACGCCAACGGCAACGGTCGACACGACGCAGGCGTTGAGGACACGTATGATTCGATCGGCGCCTTGCCGAAAGGTGAGTTCCGCCTGGGTTTCGGCGGCACGCTTGCAATCGGTGCACACTTCGGCTCCAGTAAGAAGGTCACCCAGGGGGTCCGGGTCGGATACGCGTTCACGTACTTTTTCGAGGGCATCCAGCTCCTCGAACCCCAGATCCAGGCGGCCCAGCGCTACTATGGGACGCCGACGATTACGCTGACGTTCGGACGGCTGCTGTAGGGCGTCGATAGGTCGCCCACATACAAGCGTCCGCCTCCTATCACACGTTGAACCGAAACAGGATCACGTCGCCGTCCGCGACGGCGTATTCTTTACCCTCGGCGCGCAGCGCGCCGGCCTCACGCGCTCGGGCCTCGGAGCCGTATTTGAGGAAGTCCTCGTACGTGATGGTCTCGGCGCGAATGAAGCCGCGCGAGAAATCGGTGTGGATAACGCCGGCAGCCTCCGGCGCCTTCGTCCCGCGCTCGATGGTCCAGGCCCGGGTTTCTTTGGGTCCGGTCGTGAAGAAGGTGATCAGCCCCAGCAGCTCGTAGGCGGCGTGAACGAGCCGCTCGAGCCCGGACGCCCCCAGCCCCACTTCGTCTAGATAGGCCTCTCTGTCCTCAGTGCCCAGGTCGGCGAGCTGAGCTTCCAGATCGGCGCACACCACCACCACAACGGCACCTTCGCGGGCCGCGATCCTGCGTACGACGCCTACGCACTCGTTGCCTTCAGGGAGATCTTCCTCGGCTACGTTCGCGGCATAGAGGACCGGTTTTGACGAGAGCAGGAACAGGGACTCCAACCACGGTTCTTCCCCGGAGCGGATCGGCAGGCTGCGCACCGGGTTTCCATCGCCGAGATGCGACTGCACCTTCTCGTAGAAGTCGAGCTCCTCGAGCACCTTCCTGTCGCCTCCCTTCGCCTGCTTCGCCGTCTTCTCGATGCGCCTCTCGACCGTGTCGAGGTCTTTCAGCAGCAGCTCCGTTTCGATGATTTCGATGTCCCTCGCGGGATCCACCGATGCCGAAACGTGGACCACGTTCGGATCGTCGAAGCAGCGTACCACGTGAATGATCGCGTCGACCTCACGAATGTGAGCGAGAAACTGATTGCCGAGGCCTTCACCCTTCGAGGCGCCTTCAACGAGGCCGGCAATGTCTACGAATTCGATCGCGGTGGGCGTCTCCCTGGCCGACTCGGACAGCTCGGCGAGGCGGTACAGGCGTTCATCCGGTACCGGCACGACGCCGACATTGGGATCGATCGTACAGAAAGGATAGTTCTCCGACGCCGCGCCCGCTTCACTCAGGGCGTTAAAAAGCGTTGATTTGCCGACATTCGGCAGTCCGACAATGCCGCAACGCAGCGCCATCTTGTTTATCTATTATGCTCGCAGAACGTGTGGAAAATCATCGCCTCGGACGATCCTTGCATCGAACCACGCCGCTAATCGAAGCCCTTCCCAATTGTTCCTGGGCCGCGGTCCTCACCCTCGCCGTGGCCATGCTGGGCACCGGGCCCGCGGAGACGGCGGCACAGGAAACGCGCCTGCCCCACCTCCAGCTCGGAGCAGGCATCCTGCCGGGCGTCGGCGCACAGGCTGGCTACGTCAGGCCCCGAGGATTCTACACCGTCGAAGGCGTGCTCCTGGTCGACGGATCGCCCCCCTTTGCGGGAGGCGAGGCCAACGTACAGGTGGCAGCCGGCCTCGGAGGGGCGCTCCGCATCCTCGGCATCCTGCGCACGATCGGAAGTCCGGGCTACGTCGGTAGGAACTTCGACGTCGGTCTTCGCTTCGGGCCCAGCCTCTTCTTCACCTTCGGCGAGGAATCGAGCCGGAGAGAGAACCCCTTCAGCCTGTATTTGGAGCCGTACCTTCGAGCCACCTCGACCTTCAACGGCGACCGGATCTTCTTTGCTGAGCTGGGTATTCAGAAGCCGTTTCTACGAGCCGGCGTCTGGCTCGAGCTCTAGCGGCTCGTCGCAGCAGACCTGCCTACGCCGGGCGCTTGGTCAGCCCTGGTAGGCGACGGAAACAAACTCGCGCTCCGGGAGACGCACGGCGGTCAGGGTGCCCATCCCGGGATGGTTGTAATAAACGCAGCCCGTGTCGATGACGATGAGCTTCTCCTCGTTGAGGGGGGCGCTGTGGGGGGTGTGGCCGCATACCACCGGCTTCTCCCAGGCGTACGACTTGGCGTGCAGATGGCTGCGTTCCCAGAGGAAGACGTGCTCATCGCCTTCCTGGATGTTTTCCCGTACGCTACGGTCCGGCCGGATGCCTGCATGTACGAAGAAAAAGTGGTCGTCGTCGTGATACAGTTTGGTGGCCTGCAGGAAGTCGACGTGCCGCTTCGGAATCTCTATCTTGCCGTTGTCGGCACGATAGCTTTCCAGCGTCTCGATCCCCCCGTTCATCCGCCACAGCTCGAAGTCGCCGCCGTTGAGATAGTCGAGCATGAGCGCCTCGTGGTTGCCTCGCAGGAAGGTGCACTGCGTTTGCTCGGCCAGATCGAAGAGGCGTTCGATGACGCCGCTCGAATCGGGACCGCGATCCACATAGTCGCCCACGAAGATGAGGTGGTCCTCCGCCGCCGGTGCGATCTCCTCGAGAAGAACATCCATGGAGCGTGCACACCCATGCACGTCTCCGATTGCGATTAGGCCCATTCGATCCCTGCTCTGATTCGGCGCGCGGTTCTACGACGGTGTTCGATCTTCGATGGACCGCATGCCGACCAGTCCTCGGCCGGACTTTTTAAGCATGCCGCGCTCCTGGAACTCCGCGAGCACGGCGTCGAGGATGCCGTTGATGAACTGACCGCTCTTCGACGTGCTGTATCGTTTGGCCACCTCGATCCCCTCGTTGATCGACACCTTCGGGGGGATGTCTTCGAACGTGAGCAGCTCTGAGATTACCATTCGCAGGACGATGTGATCGATCAGGGCGATGCGAGACAGGTCCCAGTTCTCGGCATGTCGCCCGATGATCTCGTCGAGCTCGTCCGTCCGTTCCAGCGTTCGCAGGAAGAGGCTCTCTGCGAATTTCAGGTTGTTCCTGTCGTCTTTCAGCCGCGGCTTGATGAGCGTGTCGATGAAGTGGCGAACGTCCCCTCCCGCGATCTCCCGCGCGTAGAGGGCCTGCATCACTCGTTCTCTCGCTTCTCTACGATTGCTCATAACGTCAAGCTACTTCCGGGTACCGGCCGGCGACCGGTCGACTCTGAAAAAAGATAGAAACCCCCGCACGGTTGTTCCGACGATCGCACGGGTGATATCCCGCCGGTCGCCGCGGCGTTCCGCTCCGTGGAGAGCTACTTATTCACGAACCTCGCTGAGGTTCTTTGGGGCCGGCACATTCACGGCCAGTTCTCGACGAGAAGCCCGACGCAGCAGGCCAAGAGGTTACGTTTCGCGCACCCTATGTGTCTTTTGTCGAAACGTCGCGCATTCGGTCGACGAGCCACCCCGAAGCAACCTGCCGCCACGTCTCCCATGTCCGCCCCCGTCGCGCATCAGGCGCCGGCTTACCCCGCCGCCGCCGCGGCGTGTGCCGTGGCGATCGGCATTCTGGTCGCGGCGCAGTCGGGCATGGGCGTTCGAGACGCGTCGGTGGTCCTTCTGGTGATCGGCGTGTCGGTGGCGGCTTGCCGGGGCTGCGCCCCGCTCCGGCGACGCACGACCCCCTACCGCACCTTCCTTCTGACCGTCGCAGCCTACGTCGCGACCGCCTGCGCCGGCGGCATTCGTTACGCCACGTACGACGACCTTCTGACTGACAGCACGATCCTCCGGGGGCCCGACCGTGACGAGGTGCACCTGAGTGGGCGCATTACGGACCTTCCGGCCTACTCCTCCGGCAGCGTTCGCTTCGTGCTCCGTCTGACAGGAGCCCGCCCGCCCGTGAGCGTTTTGGTAACCGGCCGGCCACCTCCGGGCATACGGCTGGCGCGCTGCGATGCGGTCTTCGTCACGGGCCGCCTCGACGGGCTGCCGCGCCGGCGCAATCCCGGGAGATTCGACTATGGGCGCTACCTCCTGCGGCGGCGTGTCTACGCGCGGCTGTTCCTCTCCGAGGGCGGGGTGACACGGTCCGGCGTGCATCGAAGCGGTCCGGTGTGCGCGGCGGAACCGGTCCGAGGCCTCGTGAGAGATCGGCTCGAGCGCTACGTACCGGACGCCTCGTCGCGGGCCGTCCTGCAGGCCCTCATCCTCGGCGACCGCCGTACGCTCGACCCGTACGTACGCGATCGCTTCGCACGGCTGGGGCTCCTGCACCTGCTGGCCGTCTCCGGCCTTCACGTGATGGTGGTAGGGATGCTTTTCTACCGACTGCTCGGTCCGACCCTCAACCGCTTGCAGATGTCGTGGCGAGCCGCCGATGCCCTGCGGACGACCGCCACGGCGGCCCTGCTGCTCGGGTACATGCTCGTGACGGGCTGCTCACCCTCCGTCGTGCGGGCCGTCGTTATGGCCTTGCTGTTTCTCGCGTCCACGACGCTGCAGCGACCGCCGCGGGCCGTCAACACCCTCGGTGCGGCCGTCTACGTGCTGCTCTTCGAGCGTCCGGCCCACCTGTTCGAACCCGGCTTTCAGCTTTCCGTATCGGCTGTCGGCGCCATTCTCACCATCATGCCCCGGCTGAGGACGTGGATGCCGGCACCCGACCTGCGCCTCCTTCGACACGTGCACGGGGTCGCGGCGGCAACCGTTGCTGCTACGATCGGCACCCTGCCGGTCCTGCTCTACCATTTCGGGCAGGTCGGCCTGGCCGGTCTGGTGCTCAACCTGCCGGCCGTTCCGCTGACGACGGCCGCCCTTTCGGCCGGCCTGGCGGCCGTGGTGCTCGGAGGTGCCGCCGAGCCGGTGGGCGCAGCGCTCGGTACATCGGCCCATCTCTTCTCGGGCGCGCTCCTGCAGGTTGCTGCCTTCGGCGATCGCTACTTGTCCTGGAGTGTGGTTCGCCTTCGGGTCGAGGAACCGGCCTTCCTGGCGGCGCTCGCTCTCGT
>CAZXHQ010000066.1:9862-11376 GCA_964640145.1 uncultured Rhodothermales bacterium
GCGCTGCGCGGGCGCTACCGACCGCACCTCGACCTCATTTTCCTCGACGTCGGTCAGGGAGATGCGGCCCTTCTCCTCCTGCCAGACGGCGGCGCAGCGCTCGTGGATGCCGGACCGCGCTCCCTCTTCTCCGACGCCGGGGCGGACGTCATCGTGCCGCAGCTCGACCGTCTCGGCATCACCCGGCTTTCGACGGTCGTTATCAGCCACCCGGACAGCGATCACCTCGGCGGGCTACCGGCCGTGCTGCGATCGGTGGACGTGGGGAGGGTCGTTCGTTCGGGCGGGGCGCACGACACGCGGCTCTACGAGGAGACGAATCGGCTGCTCGACAGCCTGGGCGTCCACCAGCAAATCGCGCGGGCCGGCGACACGCTCGTCTTCTCTCCGATGGTGCGCGGATACGTGCTTCATCCACCCGAAAACACCTCCGGTGCAAGCGCCGCCAACGCGCGTTCCCTGGCCGTGCTCGTTCGGTTCGGCGAGGTGAACGCGCTGTTGATGGGCGACGCGCCCGTTGCGGCGGAGCTCGCCGTGGTCCGTCGATTCGGAGACCATATTCGCAGTCGCGTGCTGAAGGTGGGCCACCATGGATCGCGTACGAGCTCGTCGGCCGCTTTCCTGCGACGCGTGTCTCCTCGGGGGCAGGCAGACGGATACGCCGTCGTGAGCGTCGCTCAAAGGAACCGGTTCGGATTGCCGGACGGCGACGTCCTGGCGAGACTCCGACGAGCCGGGTTCCAGCTCGCGCTGACGTCGGAGCACGGGGCGTCCTGGTTCAGAACGGACGGCCGCGACGTCGAACGGGTCAAATGGTAGTAGAGGCAGACGCCTGCCGGCATCTTCAATGATGCAGGAACATCGTTTTCGGGCACTTCTGAAGGAGGGCCGACGTCGTCGAGCCGAAGGTCCACTCCCTGATCTTGGACACCGAGTGGGCGCCGGCGACGACGAGATCGGCCTTCGACTCGAGGGCGTAGCCGGAGATCATTTCGGCCGGGTCATCCCCTCGCATGCTCGTGGTGCGAAGATCGAGTCCGTGTCGGTTGACGTATCCTGCGAGCAGATTCAGCATCAATTCCGACTCCCGTTCGGCCCCCTGGTGGATGTGGACGGCTTCGATCGTGAGGTCGTCCCCGAACGGGAGCAGGTGCAGAAAATACTGGGCGGTTCGGGCCGAGGCCGGACTGGCGTCGTAGGTGATGAGAACGCGGTCGATCCGATCGTATCCGCTGCCGACGACGATGGCTGGGGCCGTGGCCTCCTTCACGACGCGGGCCAACGTCTTGGTCTTCTGGTCGGGATGGCCATAGAAGAAGTGTGGTTCCCGGCCCACGAGCAGCACGTCGTGATATTTCATGTCCTCGATAATCCTCTGGAACGGGACTCCTTCTTTTACAGCTTCCGCGTGCCTGATGCTCGAGGCGTCCAGCGCGGAGTCGAAGTCTCGGATCAGGGCGCGCGCTTTCTGGCGCGTCTCCTCCGTAAGGTTTTCTCTCAGCTTTTCCGCGTAG
>CAZXHQ010000067.1:0-11237 GCA_964640145.1 uncultured Rhodothermales bacterium
GTGCGCAGCACATAGAGCCCGTCGAGGATGGCCTCCTTGGCGATCGATTCTCTGTCGCGCCGGTAGGAGAAGCTCGTCTCGGTGATCTCCAGGATGAAGTGCTTGGCCACCTTGTAGCGGTCCTTCACGCTGCCGACGCGAAGGCCGATTTCGGCCTCCCCGCGCAGCGGCCGGCGCTTGCGCTCGGTCGCTCGGACGACCTTCTCGAAGGCGCGCTCGGTCGCCTGGAGGAGCTCCTCGCGCTTGCGCGTACGCTCCTCGGCGAGTAAGGGATTGCGGCACAGCACAAGCCGCTCGCCGGGATAGTCGGGCGATTCGATCTCGGCGAGGTCCTGCTCGTCGAAGAGCGAGAGCGGCACATTGCCCTCTTTCGCCAGCTTCTGGATCGACGGTGCCCGCAAGGCCGTAATCCAGTCCAGACCGACGGGCCGCAGCTCCTTCTCGATGCGCAGAGCGGTAATGAGGCCCCGGTCGCCGACCGCGACGAGGCGCTCGAGTCCGAAGCGGCCACGCAGCTTGTCGATCTGAGGCGCCAGCGTCTCGGGGTCGCCCGTATTGCCCTTGAAGACCTCAACGGCAACCGGGCAGCCCTGCTTGTTGCAGAGGAGCGCATAGACAATCTGCGGATAGCGCTTCTTGCCATCGCGGCTATGCCCGAAGGCCGCCAGGGCGCACTGCGTGCCGGTGTAATAACTCGAGGTGACGTCGCAGAGAGCGGCAGGCGCCGCCTCGCCGGCCCCGGCCGCCGGCAGGTGCTTCTTCGCCAGTTTCCCTTCAACGCGCTTCTGCCGCTCGCGCAGCCAGTCCATCGCGGCGTAGAGATCCTCCTCGGTGACCTCATCGGGAAGCTCCAGTACGCGGCCCAGGCTCGAGGCAGCCGTCTCCTCGGCGAGGCCACGCGACGTGGCGAGCTTCGAGGCCGGATCGACCACGCGCGCGGCGATCATAGCCACGACGAGGTCGCGCTCCTTCGAGCGCCGAGAGGCGAGCGCCTTCTCGAGGCCGAGCTGCCGAATCATACCGACGACGGCCGCGACGTGGCCGTGCGGGCGCGACCGAATGATCTCGAAGGCATCGGAGGCGGGCAGATACGTTTCGCCGGCGAGTGCGCCACGGACGAGTTCGAGGATCGGGTCGGGCAGATGAGTGAGATTGCCGAGGGTCTCCTTCTTGACCTTGCCGTTTTCGCGATAGCTGCGGCGGAGGAGGACGTTCTTGTACGTCTTCCCCTTATAGTGCCTACGCGTGACGTGAAGATGTACGGCGCCTTCTCGCTTTGCCATGCCCTATGATACGACATGAAGGCAAAATCTCCAAATAAATGCGACCATATTTAGTGCCTACATACTGCAAAAGACAAATGCCCAGTAAACCTCGAATAATGAGCGACTTAATGGCTACCTTTCAACCTCTGCGAGCAAGAACTTCGGTCTAGTCGACGCCGGGCATCGATCGTGCGGAAGGGGGTCAGGCGAGAAGCGCCTGCACCGGTTCACCATGGCCGTCCGGGGTCGTATAAACGGGCCTGCCCTCGATGACGTAGTGCGTGTCCGGCGGGATACCCAGCGCATGATAGATGGTCTGATGTAACTGGTCGATATAGACGCTGTTCTCGACCGTTCGGCACGGACGCTCGTCTGCCGTACGTCCGTAGACGAAGCCCCGCTTGATGCCGCCGCCGAACATCAGGACCGATGCGCCATCCGTGAAGTGGCGGTGCATCCCGTAATGCGAGAGATCCTCCATGACGTCGGGGACGTCCACCTGGTCTTGCACCTTCGCCTCGGGACGACCTTCCACGAGCATGTCGCGGCTGAACTCGCTGGCGAGAATGACCATCGTCCGGTCGAGATGGCCGCGTTCATCGAGATCTCGAATGAGCCGCGCGACAGGCCGGTCGATCATGGCTTTCATATTGCGAGCCCGGGTATGACCGTTCTCATGCGTATCCCATCCCATGAACGGCTCGTATTCGCTCGTCACGCTGATGAACCGCGCACCGCGCTCTACGAGCCGCCGGGCCAACAAGCAGCCCAATCCGAACCGACCCGTATCGTAGGCCGCGTAGCTTTCGTCCGGCTCCAGGCTCAGATCGAAGGCCTCTGAATCCGGCGATTTCAGCAATTCGTAGGAGCGCTCCATGGCCCGCATGAGGGAGGCGCGCTGATAGTCGCTACCATGCCGGCCGACCGGGCTCTGCTCGACGAGCGCCCGGTAGAGCGCGTTTCGCCGGGTAAATCGCTCCGACGTCATGCCTTCCGGCGGCCGGACGGCATCCAGGCCCGAACGGGGATCCGGGATCAAGAACGGGCCGTACTCGCTGCCCAGGAATCCGGCCGTATGAAACGCCTTCAGCTCCTCCGCTTCACCCACCGTGAAGCGCTGGCCTATGCTGATGAAGGGCGGTATGACGGGGTTTGCCGGACCGAGCTCATGGGCGATCCAGGCTCCGATGTGGGGCACGGAGACGGACTGCGGAGGCTCGTAGCACGTGTGCCAGTGGTACTGATGCCGCGAGTGGAGGATGTGTCCCAGGTCGGCCGCCCGATACGATCGAATCAAGGTGCCGCGGTCCATGACGGAACCGATCTCTCCAAGACCCTCCGAGAAAAACACTCCGTCGACGGCCGTCGGTATGGATGGAAACGTGCTCAGGACCCTCTCGCTCGCCAATCCCTTTTCGAAAGGCGTGTATGCTTTCGGGTCGAAGGTCTCCGTATGGGCCATCCCCCCGGCCATCCACAGGAGAATCACCGCGTCGGCCGTGGACGAGCCGCGCGATCCACAGCCGAACTGTGGAACGGAGGCCGCCATCGCAGCGAGCGTCGCCGCGCTCGCTTTCTTCAGGAAGTCGCGTCGGTTGCAATCCATCGGTTTATTTAAACGCTTAACGACAGCAGCATGCGAGGTAGGGCAGGGTGGGTCGAGGCGGGCCACCTCGTACGAGGTCCGGCGACGTCCATGGCTCAATATATCAACTGATATTCCGGCGTGAGCACGATCGCCCACATGAGATCCTCGATGGCCTCCCGATCCGGCCGAGGCCCCAGCAGATCGAGCGCGGCTTCTTCCTCCGACTCCATAGGCGAACGGCCGAAGGCCTTCCGGTATAGATTGCGCAGGATCGCCACGGGCTCGGCGCCGTGATCCTCGTACCAGCCATCGGCGCCGCGCTGGAGTATCTTACTCATGAACTCGCCGTTCGTTAGCGCGACGGCCTGAAGAAGCGTGGCCTCATCATCACGATCCGTAGTCACGATCTCGCGATTCGGACGACCCAGTGCCTTTAGAAATTCGTCTCGTTCGACGAGAGAGGCGCGAGCGAAGGCCACCTCGCTCTCGGATCGTTCGTGCGTGAAGGCGAGCAGACGGCCCCAATAGTTGTTGTCGGCGTGGCTGCCGAACGAGCGCGCGGCCTGCCAGTCCTGGTCGTCGAAGTCGAGCGACGGCCACCCTTCAGCGGGCTCGGCGTCCGTTACGAGCCACGCGTCTTCCGATTCGCCATCGCCCCCGAACGTAGCGATGACCTGTTCGGTACCGTCTTCGAAGCTGACCTTCAGGCTCAGAAGCAGTCCGGCCGGATTGGGAATAATGCCTTCGTTTTGAGCCGCGACGGCGATGATGTTAGGTCCCGATTCGAGACGGTGAGCGACGTCATAGCGGCCCACGTCGCGCCAGTCGCCGCCCTCACCGATCAAGCGTCCGTTCACGTAGAGTCGATAGGAGTGGTCCGCCGTGGCCAGCAGCTCTGCGGAGGCAACTTGCGAGGAGGGAAGCGAGAACGTATGCCGGAAATGGTAGATGCCGGGTCGTGGAAGACTGTTGCGATCATTTTCCCGCGAGGGGAACCAGATCCAATCCGCCGGCACCGTCCGGTCGTACGGATCGAAGGCGACGGACGCGTAGACAGGCGTGATCGACCGGCTGAGCGCGTCGGCGAACTGCTCGGCAGTGAGTCGGCGTCGAAGCGGCCCTTCGAACGTGAACGTTTCCGCCGTGAGCTCGTCGGCGCTTTCCAGGCCGACGGAGGGCAAGCCGTACGTGCGAGACGTGGCAATATGTCGGAGCGTGTGCTTCAGGTCGTAACCGCTTTGGATCAGATCCGCTGCGAGCCAGTCGAGCAGCCCCTGGCTCCACGGGGGGTTGTCCATCTCGTCGACCGGCGCGACGATCCCCCGCCCCATCATTTGCTTCCAGAGACGGTTTACGATCGTGCGATAGAGACGACCGTTCTCCGGCTTGACCATAAGGTCAGCGAGCTGTTCGAGCCGCCCTTCAACCGGGAGGCTGCCGTCGACCTGCCCCAGCTCGGGAAAGAGAAAGCTCGCCTCCGCCGTTCGGCCCGTCGGCACGTCGCAGCGGTAGATGTCGAGCGTGCTGTCCGCAAATACCTGGGCGAATCCGTAGGCTTCATCGAGCGTCCAGTTGCTCACGAAGCTGTCGTGGCAAGAGGCGCATTTCAGGTTGAGACCGAGTAGCGCCTGGGAGACGTTCTGAGCGGCCTGCATCTCGGTCGTCTGACTCGCATTCACGGCGCCGCGCCACCGGATCCCTTTGATGAACCCTTCCGTCTCGTCGGTGGGATTAACCAGCTTCCGCACCATGGACTCGTACGATTCGTTCGTCAACAGGGCATTGTAGAGCCATCCCGTTATCTGCTTGCGACCGCCTGTGATGAACCCGGTGCCCGTGTAATCATTCCGCAACAGATCGTTCCAAAAGGTGAGCCAGTGCTGCGCATAGTCCTCGTCACGGGCCAGCAGCGTGTCTATCAGGCGGTCGCGCTTCTCGGGCGCGCCGTCAGCCAGAAAAGCATCCACCTCGCCCGGCTCAGGAAGCAGGCCGACGAGATCGAGATAGGCCCGTCGGATGAACGTAGCGTCATCTACGGGTTGGGGCCATTCTACTCCGCGCTCGCTAAAGTACTCATCGACGTATCGGTCGATCGGACGGTCTCCCGGACCGTCGGGCACGTCCGGCATCACGAGCTCCAGAGGCGCCTCGGGAAAGACCTGAAACTCCTCGTCGGACCAGTGGGCGCCTTCGTCGATCCAGAGCTCGATGAGCGCGATCTGTTCAGCCGACAGCCGATCACCCTCGTCAGGCATAGCGTCCTCATGGCCTGGCGGCAGATTGATTCGGCGCACCATTTCGCTATCGTCGGCGTTGCCGGGAATGATGACGCGCCCTCCTTCGCCGCCCCTCATCACAGCCTCTTCGCTGTCTAATCTCAGCTCCCCCTCCACCTTATCCGAGCTGTGACATTTGTAGCAGTTATGTGCGAAAATCTGGCGCACCTGGATGTTGAGACGATCCAGATCGGAGTCCCGGAGGCCGCTTACCGTCTGCAGGCTCGCGAACTCGGCAAGCAGCGCTCCCGTCTCTTCGTCCGACGGCCGCTCGTCCTGGTTCCAGGGGAGCGCGGAGGTGAGGTAATCTGCGCCGTGCGTGAGGCCCGCGCCGAGATGGCCCGCGACGGCCAGGCATACGACCGCGAGGGTCAACACGCTTCGGTACGGGACCAGCGAAGCGTCGCCTCTCCGCAGTGCCCGCTCAAGAAGGAATACCGCACCGACGGCCAGCACCGCCGTCGTCAGCCCCAGCCACTGGTGATACTCGACCATCTCGCCGGCGATGCCGTCCCTGGTGGCCAGCAGCCAACCGAATCCCGCCGCCGCCACCGCCGATGCCGCACCCATCCGGAGTACCCACACGATTCCCTCTCGCAGGTTCGGCCTGCGCCCACCGAGCGTGAGAAGCTCCAGGGCGAACGCCGCCACCAGAAGCCCGATGGGAAAGTGGACGACCAGCGGATGCAATCGGCCGAGAAACTGCCACAGCCAGAATGAGGAAATCGATTCAATCATAGTTCCGGCGGATCAAGGCGCTTTGACGCCGCTTCATTCTTGCAGCGTGTTGGTTCCAACGTTTGGCGACTCATCACTCACGCACGGTCCACCAGGTATCTATGTCCGCGCGCAGCTCATCGACGAGATCCGGTCGATCCCCTGCCCTGTTATTCCGTTCGTGCGGATCTTCAATCACGTCGTACAGCTCCGGGTCAACACCCATCCAGTCCGACGCGGCACCGTCGATCATCAACACCACGTCGCGATTCGGCACATGGGGGAGGATTAATTTCCACCCGTCTTCCCGGACGACGTAGCGGACCTTGAGGTTGGCCGCCGGGTTGTAAAGATCGACGGCCGTGTGCGCGAATAACGCTCCAAAGACCATCTCCCGGTCGGCTAACGCTTCGGAATCTCGCAGGTCGGTGCCCGGCAGCGCGGGCATCGGCTCGACGTTCGCCGCACGGAGCATGGTCGGCGCCAGATCGAGCGTGCTCACCAGCGTTTCTTCGTCTCGTCCAGGCTGAATCACACCGGGCCACCGGATCAGGATGGGCGTTCGCGCGCCCGCGTCGTAGGGAGACATCTTCGAACGCGTGTCCGCCATCTTCTCATCTCCGACGGCCTGAATCCACCCGTTGTCGGCAACGTAGAGCACGACCGTATTCCGGGAGAGCCCCTCGCGGTCGAGATGGTCCAGCAGCTCTCCGACCGTCTCGTCAAGCCACTCCACCATGGCATAGTACCGGGCCACCTCCTCCGGACGATCGGAGGCTCGGTACTTTTCAAGGAGTCTCTCGGGCGGGTTGTGCGGCGTGTGCGGAAGGAAGGGCGCGTAGAAGATAAAGAAAGGGTCGTCGTCGGCAGCATCGATGAAATCCAGGACCGGCTGCATGCCTTCGCGGCCGATCGTCAATCCCTCATCGCCGTGCCGGCCGCCCTCCTCGACGATGCCGTGCGTCATCGCCGCAGTAAAGCCGTGTTCGGTAGGATCACCTTCCCACCATTTGCCGGACTGATGGCTCACGTATCCCTGGTCGCCCAGCAACTCAGGAACGGTCACGTTTTGTTCGAACACCGCTACCATTTCTGCGCGCGCGGCAGGGTCACGGCTGTTTTCACCGGGAGGATCGTTTCCGGTGATCCCGTGCTCATGCGGGTACAGGCCCGTGACCATCGTTGCCAGGCTCGGCCGGCACACGGAGGTCGGCGTGTATCCCCGGGTGTACACCCTGCTTTCGGAGGCCAACCGGTCCAGGTTCGGCGTTCGGACGACCGGACTCCCCATAAAGCCGTGATCATTCCAGGCGTGATCGTCAGAAACGATCAGGAGGAGGTTGGGACGCTCGGCCTCCGACGGAGGCGCAGGTCCCGGATCGGAACAGCCGGAGAACAGCAGAAGAGCGGTCACAAGGCCGGCTACAACGCTCTGCGAAAGGCCGGTATCGATAAGCATTACGCGCTACTTCGGTTGAAAGTCGGCACCCAACCCGGCCGTTGCGCTTCCGCGTTATAGATGGAAGAAACGTGCGCACGTCGTTTCTCAGGTGGGCCGATGCGGTTGCTCCGCCTGGCGCGCCGACGAGTCATGGCGGCGCTGCGGCCTGAGAAGCGGAGCGCGATGCGGCGGCACGCTTACGCGCTGCCGAATTTGCGAATTGAAATACTCAGCGGCCGAGCTTCGTCGATATGAGGATCACGCCATTAGCACCTCGGGAACCGTACAGCGCCTTCGCATCCGCATCCTTCAGCACCTCGATCCTGGCGATATCGTGGAGGTTCAATCCCGTGAGCCCGCGAGGATCTCCCTGCGGCATCGGCATACCATCGATGACGTACAGCGGCTCGTTGCCGCCCATGAACGACGAGGCTCCTCGAATGCGCACCGACATCGAGCCGTCTCCCCGTTCCAGTACGTCAACTCCGGCCACCTGGCCTCGCAGCAATTCTTCCATGTTGGCATAAGGCTGCCCCTCCGCCTCTTCTTCGCCGATGACGGAGCTCCAATCCACATTCGTCGCGGCCGCAGCAGAGATTCCGCCAACGCTCCTATCCGCCCGCTGCCTGTCGGCCCGGTCGATGACCTCCTTCTCACTCGCCCTGTCATCGTCGGCCGTCGTCTGCGTGTGAATGCATCCCCAGGACAGCACGGCCGATAGGCAAAGCAGCACCCCTGCGAAGAGGTTGGCACGATGTTTCATCTCGTCACCTCTCTAGCGGCTATTGTACATAAATAATCGAACCCTTGGACGTACATCGCTGTTCCGAATCGACGCGTCGTCGCAGGAGGCTGACTGCGCGGAGAGCCGGCGGACGACGATCCTTCCGGCGTGCCCGCAGCCGACGGTAATCAGTCACCGCCGACTTGACACAATCCGTTCATCATGGCTGCCAGGCTCCCGTCGCCCGGCCGGTACTCGATGGCCGTGCGCAGCGCACGACGCGCATCCTCGCAGTTGCCGGCGGCGGCATAGGCGAGCGCCAGGTTCTTCCAGACGTCCACGCGGTTTCGATCCGTCTGAAGGATCCCCTGAAACATGCGGATGGCGCCCTGCACGTCGCCCTCCGCCAGCATCATCTCTCCGACGTTTTTCCGGACCCTGAGGTTGTCCGGCTGCAGGCTGGCCGCGCGGTTGAACGCCTGTACGGCCCGGTCGCGCTCGTCGGCGGCACGAAGGAGCTCGCCCAGCTTGATCCAATCGTCGACGGACGTGGGGTTTTGAGCTGCGACGCTCTGGGCTGTGGTGATTTGGTTCATGAGCTCTCGGGACGAGTCAGCTCGTGCAAGATAGTGGTTCGCTTCGTCTTCGCGTCCCAGCCGCAAGAGGACCTGTCCCAGATTATTCTGAGCAGGATAGTGCAGAAGATGTCCGTCAGCCGCCTGTTTCAAATACTCGACGGACTCCTCCAGGTGACCTAGCTGGTAGAGCTGCGAGCCTACCGCGTACTGATAGTTCGACGTATGCGGTTCGATCGAGAGCGCTCGACGCGAATGCTGAAGGGCTTGCTCCAGCTGCCCCGTTTCTTCTAAAAGCTGCCCGTACATCATGTGTGCGGTCGCGTTCGAGCTGTCCAATGCGATCGCTTCCTCGTAGGCGATCCGGGCGCTGTCGGCTTCACCCATTCTGTAGTACGATTCGCCCATCTTGACGTAGAGATCCGAGCTGGGCTCGATGGATTCCTCCTGTCGGTAGTACCGAAGAGCTTCTTCGATATTTCGGGACTCCAGCTCTAGATTACCCAATCGGAGCCGCACCTCCGGATAGAAAGGGTCCCGCTCGATCGCCTCATGAAATGCCTGACGGGCGGCGTCGACGAGGTTCAATGCGGTGTAGACCCGTCCGCGGTTGAACGGAATGACCGGCGCTCCCGGCGCGTACGTCTCGGCGCTGTCGAGCAGCGCCATGGCGCGTTCGTAGTTGCCCTGCTGAAAGGCCAGCTGCCCTTCGACCAGAAGATCCTGAGCGCGGCGATCCAGGACGTCGCTCGCCGACGACTGCGTCGTCGGCGACCCTGCACCGTCTCCGACAGCTGCTCGAGAGGACTCCTCGGACCCACAACCGGTAAGGACGGCGACAGCGATGCCGCAGACGAGCAGGGCGCCAACGGGTCTGGATAGGTACATCTCTCCTCAACGTCTTTCGATGTAACGTGCGCTGCGCTCGTCGAGCGCCGAATGCTCCCGATCGTTACGGGGCGAACGCGGCCCGGCTCCACGTCGTTCTGAGCGTTCCGGACCCTTCTACCAGCGCAACTTCCTGATTCGATGCCACACTCTCAAACCGCTCGACGCGTCCGCTCGGCCACCGCACCTCCAGGGCGGAGACGTCTCGATGCGGTCCCAGTCCAAAGGTAGCCGTCTTTTCTGAATCGGACAGGTAGCTGAATCCCGCCCGGACGCTCCGTTCCATCGTATGATCTGCCACGGTAGCGAGAATGCGAGCACCCACGGCGTCTCGGTTGCTCTCGGCGCCGTGCAACCGCACGCGAAGGAAGGCGCCTCCCTCGTGATCGTTGCGCCATAGCCGGACAGGACCGTTGTTCTCAGTAATCAGCGCGTCGAGGTCCCCGTCCCTGTCGACATCACCGACGGCAAGCCCTCGAGCCAGCATCAGCTCGGACAACGGCCCATGCTCCGTCTCCACTTCGTCGAAGACGCCGTCTCCTCTGTTCAAGAAAAGCTGGGGACGTTGTCTGAACGTGACCCCGGACTGCATAGATGCAATCTGCTCGATTACGTTCCCGTTGGCCAGGAGCAGATCGAGATCGGTATCGTGATCCACGTCGAAGAGAACCAGTCCGAACGTGAGCGTCCTCCTGGTCGGGAAGCCTACGCCCGAGACCGTGGCCCGGTCGACGAAGAATCCCCCTTGCTGATGCCGCCAGACGCCGACCGTCTCCTGAGAGAAGTTACCCACGAAGATGGAAATCTCGCCCGTGCTGTCCACTACGCCGACGTCGACGCCCATGCCCGCGCGCGGCGTGCCGCGTTGATCCCATGCTACGCCGCTGCGGACCGCCGTCTCCGTGAAGGTGCCGTTTCCGTTGTTCTCGAAAAGATAATTCCGCCCGCCGTCGTTGGCGACGTAGACGTCGGGCCATCCGTCCTTGTTGAAGTCCAGCTCCGCAGCGCCAAGACCTCTCGATCCGACCGGCTCGATGCCCTCGAGGAAGCCGGCCGCCGCCGTTTCATTTACGAACCTACCTTGCCCGTCATTACGGTAAAACGTATCGCCGATGCCCCTGTACTGGCGCGGGTTGCAGAAGTCCCGGCGTCCCTCGTGCATGCATTCGATGTCGGTCTCGGGTGACCACTCTACGTAGTTCGCCACGTAGATGTCCAGGTGTCCGTCCCGGTCCGCATCAAAGAAGATCGCAGACGTGCTCCAGCGTGCCACGTCGGCGATACCGGCTTCCGGCCCGACCTCCGTGAACACGTCGCCGTCGTTCCGGAACAGCAGGTTTTCGCCAAGGGTCGTGACCAGGAGGTCCGGATCGCCGTCGTTGTCGTAGTCCGCGGCGACCACTCCCATCCCGTAGGCATGGATGTCTGCAAGACCCGCCTCGTTCGTCACGTCCCGAAACGTTCCATCTCCGAGGTTCCGGTAGAGCGAGATGGCCGGCGTTTCTTTTAAGGGACGCGACGGCAACCCCCCGCCGCCTACGAGGACCACGTCGAGCCACCCATCGCCGTCATAGTCGACGAACGCCCCTCCGCTTCCCATGATCTCGGGGAACCATTTCTCTCCGAAACCGCCGTTAAAATGACGAAAAGCCGCCAACCCGGCGGCTTCCGTCACGTCGGTAAAGAAAGCGGTTTGGCCGGAATTCGACCGATCGGCCGGCCCATTTGACGTCCGGGGCGACTCGTCGCTACTGCAGGCTGCA